>JBLRWT010000025.1:0-12158 GCA_047921095.1 Wenzhouxiangella sp.
AAAGCGCAGCACCCGGTTGATCGCTTTCGGGCTTCTCCATCACTGCCGCAGATACCGACCTGAACGGCCCCGGAAGTGGTTCCCGGGCGTGCGGCAACGGATTGGAGGAGCGGACTTACCGGTTCTGGCGGACCTGCACGACGTAGTCGACTGGCCGGTCGACAGGCGCGGATACCCGGATGAAATAGTCGCCCGCCGGCAGATCTTCGGCCGCAATGCGCCGGTCGTTGCCGCCGGTCGGGCCGCTGATCCGGCCGCTGTCGGCGCTGTGGAGTTCAATGTCCAGTTGCTCGATGCCCGGGTGGTAGGTCGCCTGCGCCGAGACGTCCGGGCACACGAGCCCGAAGCCGATATCGCGCGTTTCGCCCGGATGAAGCACGTCGGCAAAGCGCTCGTGTATCCCCGGCGAGCAATCGCTGGCGGACGGATCGTCATTTTCGGTTCCGTCGCCATTGCCATCTCCATCTCCATCGCCACCGTCATCTGGCGGATTGCCGTTGTCCGGCCCGACGGTGAAATCGCGTCCGGATGCGGAATCGGCGTTGAGCAGCAGGCCGCCGGTGAGGCTGCTGCCGATCAGGATCTGGGCGTTGGCCTGAGTACTCCGGGCGGTGCTTCCGAACACGTCGAAGCCGGCGGCGTTGCTGATGCGCTGGAGCGCCAGCTCGACGATCAGCCTATTGCCATCCAGGCGGCCGGCATCGGCCAGGCCCAGGTTGGTCTGGGTGTTGACGCCGGTATCCGGGTCGGGCGCGATCGTGCCGTGGGTGAACTCGAACTCGCCGGTCTCGGTGACATTCGAGGAGACGAAAACGCGCACGTCGCCGAACAGCGCGCTCTGGGTCCAGCGCGCGTTGGGCGTGCGCTCGGTCATGTCGGCCATCTCGAGCTCGAACAGCAGCCTGTCCGTGGCTTCGTCGAAGCGGAAACGGCCGTGGAGGATGTCCTGGGCCCGGGTGCCGATCTGGTCGTTGCGCGAATCGACGATCTCCGGCGTGTCCGGTCCGGGGATGAGGTTTGCCGGCGCCTCGACTGCCGACAATTCCAGGACCCGGCGCACGGCATTGTGTGCATCGACGAAACCGGCGCCGACCACGCGTTCGGCGAACGGCATCGGCATCGCGGTCTCGCGCAGGATTTCCATGATGTCCTGAGGCGTGAGCATGGGGTCGGCTTCGAGCATCAGGGCCGCGACCCCGGCCACGTGCGGCGACGCGAAACTGGTGCCCTGCGAGGTGGTGTAGAAGGGCAGGAAGCCGGGCGGAATGTCGTTGTCCTGCAGCAGTGCGGTACCGGCCAGGTTGGTCACGCCGGGACCCTTGGAGCGGGTGCTCTTGATGTTCACGCCCGGCGCAGTGATGTCAGGGCGCAGGTTGGGCGGCTGCAACGGGTCCGCCGGGTGGCCGGCAGAATCGATGCCGCTGCCGTTGTCCTCGCCGCGCGAGGAGAAGCTTGCCGGCGTGCCAAGGCCTTCCTTCTCGCCGGCCGCGACCGAGATCACCCAGGGCGCGACCGCCAGCCGGTTGATTGCGCCGGGTGCGTCGCCACTGTTTCCGGCAGCGTAGACGACCGCGATGAAACGGTCGTGCATCTTCCGGGTACCGACGTTGATCGGGTCGAACGGGTCGTAGTTGTCCGGGCTGCCGAGATCGGAGCCGAACGAGTTGTTGACCACGCGGATGTTGTAGCGGAACTGGTTGACCAGGATCCAGTCGTAGGCGGTTACGATCGCAAATGTTGAAAGGCCCGCATCGTTGCCGGCGACCAGTCCGATCAGGTCCGCGCCCGGCGCGACGCCGCCGTAGAAGTTGCCCGAGGCCGCGCCGGTGGCGCCGACCACGCCGCTGACGAAAGTACCGTGACCGCCCTCGATGTCGGTCATTGGCTGATCCTCGAATGCGACCGGCGGCACGAGCCCGGCCGGGAAATTCAGCGGCACATCGGCCAGCGGGAAATAGACGTTCTGCACCACGTTGTTGCCCAGCGAGAGATCGCTGTGCGTGGCGTCCAGGCCGGTATCGACCACGGCCACACCGATGCCTTTGCCGCTGACCGGCAGGCCGCCGTTGGCGGTGGTGACCTCGCGGTCGCGCATCAGTGCGGCCTGGCCGATGAATTCGCGGCTGGCGTTGGTGTAGGGCTGATGGATGTGGTTGGCGTAAAGCGACACGACATCGGGGTGCGTGCGCAGCCAGCCGAGCTGGCGGCCGTCGATCCGGGTCAGCACCATGGGCAGTTCGCGCAGCACGAAGCCGCCGGTGATGCCCTGGAGTTTCAGCTCGAACAGGTCGGCACCCCCGGGTTGGTCACGATAGGTGATCACGACCGGATGCAGGCCCAGCGGGGCTTGCCGGACGGCGTTGTCGAGCGCCGGGTCGACGGACGGTGACGCCAGGGCCCGGATCGGCAGCAGGAGGATGATCAGGTACAGATACAGACGTTTCATTGCGGGAAACCTCGCTGACTCTTTTCATGCAAGGAAAACAGATGACAAGCGCCGGCGACAGCCGGAATTACCCCCTGCCCTGGAGGGGAAACTCCTCAGGAAGGCAGAAAAGCAGAAAAAAAGCCGGCCTTCACTAGGAAGGCCGGCTTGCCACGAGGGTCGGGTTGCCGGAAGCGAGTATGCCGGGCCCGACCCCACCCCACCAGATCAGTTGCCCTGGCGATAGCGATCGAGGAAATTGACCTTGGCAAACGCGTAGCCGGCCCGGCTGACCGTAGTCAGCGGCTCGAAGAACGCAACCAGGGTGGGCTGCAGATCGAACCGCCCCTGCACGAGCTCAAAGCGCGCGGCCATGAGTTGCAGGTCCAGCGCAAGCTGGACGTGGCCGCGGAAACCGGCCGGCACTTCGGCGTCGTCTTCGAGCGCGATACGCTGGCCGTTGACAGCGACGGTAATCGACCCGCCGCCCAGCGCCGCCTCGGCCTCGGCGGCCTGATCCTGCAGGCCCAGCGCCTGGATCAGGGCGTAGGCCAGCTCGGCGCGCAGCACGTGACCTTGCGGGTCGAACTGACCGGACAGATCGGCCAGCATGACCGGATCCTGGATCTGAACCATGTCGCGCAATGCGCCGCCGCGGGCGGCATTGGCTTCGGCCGTGGCCAGGTCCAGTCCGGTGACGTCGAAGAATGAGTCGCTGCCGTCGGTCGGCCGGAACTGGCGCACGCCGGCCCCCATGCTCAAGTACTCGGCGGTCTCGGCGCGCAGGATGGGCTGGTCGGGCTCGAACAGGCCGCCGGCGCGGCTGTCGGCCAGGCGGTTGGCGACGGCGAACTCGATAAAGCCCTGCGCCGGGTGGCCGCCGATGTCGTCGAGGCCGGTAAAGCCGTCGACCCGCATGAAACTGACATCGGCATGAATGGTGCCGGGCAGCGCGGTGCCGTTGGTCACGCCCAGCGGATCGAGTGCGATGCCGGAGACTGCGCCGATGCCGCTGACCTCGATGGTCCACTGGCCCGGAACGGCCGGGGCAGTGACGGCGATCGATGGGCCGAGCAGCGGGAGCGAGATGGCCGAGCCGAAACGATTGCCGTTCGGGTCGGTCAGTACCAGGGCCACGGTATTGTCGGAAACATTGGCGCTGGCGATGACGGTCGAGAGGCCGGCGTCGACATCGAACGACCGAACGTCGGTGGGGCCGACGGGGCTGAAGGCGAGATCGAAGTCGGGCCCTTCGACGCGGCTTTGTTCGACGCTGGCATTGAAGGTCCGGTCGAGGTTGATGGTCAGGCCGTAGTCGTCGCGCGCACCGGCGGCCATGGCCACGGCGGCGTGTGCATTGACCATGCCGGCACCGACTTCCCAGTCCT
Source organism: Wenzhouxiangella sp. (assembly GCA_047921095.1). GTDB lineage: Bacteria > Pseudomonadota > Gammaproteobacteria > Xanthomonadales > Wenzhouxiangellaceae > Wenzhouxiangella. The sequence continues at coordinate 3,814 of JBLRWT010000025.1, forward strand.
CGCGGCCGGGAATATTGGTCGCGGTGGTTTCGAGAATTTCGATGACTTCCGACCAGTGCAGGCGCGGGTTGGCCTCGAGCACCAGGGCGAGGATTCCGGCGACATGAGGGGCGGCCATCGAAGTGCCGCTTAGCGTCGTGTAACCGAGGTTGCCGTCGGCGGTTCCCAGCGGGTCGGTCTTGGCCTGGGTCGAGACGATGTTTACGCCCGGTGCCGTGACCGTGGGCCGGTCGACCCAGGTGAACAGTTCGCCGTCGATCTCGACCGTGCCGCCGCCGTCGCGTTTGCCGCGCGAGGAAAAGTTGGCCAGCGTACCGTTCTTGTTGGCCGCCGCGACGCGTACGATCCACGGCGCCTTCTTGAAGTTGCCGGTGATGGTGTTTTCGCCGGAGCCGGAGTTGCCGGCCGAAAACACGACCACGACATTGCGGTCGGCCAGCATTTTGGTCGCGATGTTGGTCGGGTGATTCGGGTCGAAGTCGGTACCGGTATCGCTCGGGCTGCCGAACGAGTTGGTCACGACGCGGATGTTGTAGCGGAACTGGTTGACCAGGGCGTAATCGAAGCCGCCCAGGGTGTCGAGGATGAACAGGCCCGCGCCGGAGCCGTAACCGATGATGTCGGCGCCGACCGCCACGCCGGCATGCTGGCCGCCGGAGAATGCGCCGGTGCCGCCCACCGTGCCGGACACGTGCGTGCCGTGACCACCGGCGATGTCGGTGTCCGGAATGCCTTCGAGATAGGTGATCGGCAGCATTGCGTCGACTGCGTTCAGGTTGGTCTGGGCGGCTAAGTTCTGTACCACCTTGTCGCCAAACTGCAGGTCGGGGTGCTGGGCGTCGATGCCGGAATCGTTGACCAGTACGCCGATGCCGCGCCCGGAATAGGGCAGGCCCATCGAATTGCGCAGGTTGCGATCGGTACGCATGCGATCGACGCCGGTCAGCGCCCGGGCATCGGCGTTGTCGTATTCCAGCTTCTCGTTCAGCCAGATCGAGCGCACACCGTCTAGCTCGGCAATGGCCAGTACCTGTTCCGTTGTGGCAAGCACGCCGGCCATTGGCAACGCCCGAAATGCAACTCCGGGGACATCGAAGTCGCCCAAGGCAGCGACCATGCGGTCCGGGTTGCCGGCAAATTCCGGGTCGAAGCTGACCACGATTTCCAGCCTGTTGTCCAGGCTCGCATCTTCCAGTCTTTCGAGGAGGCTGGCGCCGATGACGCCGGCGTGGGAATTTGCCCCGAAGGCGATCAGTACCAAGGCCAGCAGAAGTGACTTCGCTTTTGCGGACTGTTGCATGAGTATTTTCATGGGTGCGTATTTCCACTGTTGACTGCGCTCCATGAAAACAGACGATGGATTGCGGTGCCATCGGGGGTTTCGCCCAATCGCCCCCGGGAAACTCCTCAGTCGGCCGCTTATCCGCGCATGCGCAAAAGTCCCGACGCACCGGCTGAGGGTTTTTCCGCGCGCCGCCGGGGGATTGTCCTCATTGCCATGCGCCTTCATCGGCGGGGATAGTGGCCGGTGCAAGGGGAATCACATGAAACAGAGGAACCATCATGAATCGATCGAATTCCCTGGTCGTGTCCATCGCGCTTGCGCTGGCCGTCGGTCATTCGGCCCTGCCCGAATCCGTCGCTGCTGACACCGTTGCCTGGGAGGCGACGGGTTTTCAGGGTGAGGGTGAGGCGCGGCTGCAGTCGGCCGACCGGCGTTCGCACTGGATCGAACCGACCCTTGAGCAGAAGACCATGGCCGAAACTCTCGGCGCGAGCATCCTGCGCTGGAACCGCTTCGGTACGCCATACGTAATGTTCAATCACGAGGGTTACCTGTCCGGACCGGCCAGCGGAAGCGCCGCAGAGCTGGCGCACGACTGGCTGATGCAACACCGCGAGCTTTTCAGGCTTACGGTCGATCAGGTCCGGGCCATGGAGGTGCTGCGCGTGTCCCCGTTGTATGACGCGCCGGATCTGGTTCGGGTACGCGACGGCCTGGAACCGATCAATCCCGATGTCGCCACCGTGGTGCTGTTTCGCCAGCGCGCCGGCGACCTGTTCGTGGCCTGGGACGGTCTGCTGAACGTCGGTGTCAGTCGCGACGGTCGTATCGGCTGGGTTGCCTCGACCGTAACCGCCGATTCCGCAACGGGCGGCTCGCAGGTGCTTGACTCCGTTGCGGCGCTGCACGCGGCTGCCGCCGACGTTGGCATGAACCTGGGCAGCCTCGAGCGATTTGATCTGGAGTGGCCCGGAGTCTGGAACACCTTTTCCAGCTCGCTGCTGCGGGATGTGCAGCGTACCCGTCTGGTCGCCTTCCCCACCGTGGAGCAGGGGCTGCGCCTGGCCTGGGAGGCCACGCTGCTCAAGGGCACCCATGACGAAGACGGAGAGCCGCAGGCCTGGATCAGTTTCGTCGATGCCGAAACCGGACAGGTTTGGTTGCGCGAGAACCGAGTCGATTATCTGACCGGCGTCGGCGATGTGACGATCGAGGACAATGGTGCGACCAAGCCGAACTGGCGCGTGTTCCCGACCAATCCGCCGCTGACCTTTGGCGCCGGGGCGGGACTGAGCGCCGAGGACAGGGACATCCGTGAACTGTGGTGCTGGGGCTCCGACGATGCAGCTGAAGGCTGTGCCGAGGATGTCTTCAATCTTGCCTCGCGCATGCCGTGGGATGTCAATCCGATCGGATTTGTTCCTTCGCTAACCACCGACGGCAACAACGCATCGGCCGCGATCAGCCATGTTTCCTTTCTGACTCCGGATACCGTGACCGACCGGCCCGTTGCACCGCTGCGTGCCTATGAATTCGAATTCAACGATGTCTGGAACCAGAGCCAGTGCGATCCCGGCTCGTTCCTGACCGACAATGACGATGCCGCCTCCACGGTCAACCTGTGGGTCATGCATAACCGCATGCATGACTACAGCTACTTCCTTGGATTGACCGAGACCAACGGGGCGCTGCAGAAGTCGAATTTCGGTAATACTTCGGCCACCCGCGAGAACGATCCGGAACTGGGACAGGCCCAGGCCGGACGGCTGACATTCAATGGCCGTGACAACGCCAACCAGATCACCCTGCAGGACGGTATACCGGGGATTACCAACCAGTATCTCTGGCAGCCGCTGGCAGGAGCCTTTTACGCGCCGTGCGTCGATGGTGCATTCGACATGCCCATCATCTCCCACGAGTACGGCCATGCCGTCAGCAATCGTCTGACCGCCGGCCCGGACAGCACGCTGGGCTCGACCCAGGGGCAGTCGGAAGGCTGGTCGGACCTGATCTGGGCTTCGTTCTATCTGGACAACGCGCTGGAGGTTGTCGAGGAGGGCATCAATCCGTTTGCGCTGGCCCCGTACGCGACCGGCAACCCGGAAGCCGGGGTGCGCAACTTCGGCATGAACCGTAGTCCGCTGAACTACAGCAACATCGATTATGACGGTATGGGGTTGACGTCGCCGCACGCCAATGGCGAGATCTGGGCGGCGGTCAACTTCGTGGTCCAGGAGGCGCTGAGTCGCAAATTCGACGATGCCTTCCCAAGCGCCGATGCCGACTTGCAGCGCAGTTGCGCCAATGGCCAGCTGGCCGCCCAGGCCTGCCCCGGCAACCGGCGCTGGTCGCAATTGATGTTCGACGGCATGCTGCTGCAGCCCAGCGGGCCCAATCAGCTGGTGTCGCGTGATGCCATGATTGTCGGCGACCTGCTGCGCTTCGATGGTGAGAACCAGTTCGAACTCTGGGATGCCTTTGCCAGCCGCGGCTTCGGTTTCAACGCCGAAAGCGGCCCGGGCAACGATCGCAATCCGACGCCGGACTGGACCAATCCGCTACGCGATGAACACGTGACCACCCGCTTTGAACTGGTCGACGCGTTCAGTGGTGACCCGGTGGCCGGCGAGATCCGCGTCGGCGTTTTCGAGGCCCGGGTCACGCCCGCGGCCGATACCCATGCCGGCACGGCACTTGGCGACACCGTCAGCTTCGTGCCGGGGCGCTACGAGTTCTTGGCCCGGGCCGACGGCTACGGCATGGTCCGCACGGCTGCCGACCTGTTCGAGACCGGGCCGGATGAGCAGGTGCAGCGGGTCGTCCGGATCGAGATGCGTCCAAATCTGGCTTCGCTTCACCAGGGTGCCAGTGCTGCAGGAGACGGAGTCAACCACCATGCCCTCATCGACGATACCGAAGCGACCAACTGGGCTTCGCTGGAGGGCGACGTCATGGGCAGACAGGTGACCGTGAGCCTGGCCCGGCGCGCGCTGGTCACCGACGTGCAGGTCAGCGCCATGCTGCGCGGCAATACCGGCGATGCCAACGATCCCGGTGGTCAGAACCGCTTCACCTCGCTGCGTGCGTTCGATCTGTTTGCCTGCGATGCGCAGACCGCGGACTGCACCGATGAAGCCGCCTGGCATCTGATCCGTGCCAGCAATCTCGCCGAATTCGAGTCCGGTCGCCCGCGTCCGCTGGCGCCGGACATGCGCCTGAAGGGCTTTGATGTCGAGGATGCCGTGGCCACCCATGTGCGCCTGGTGGTGGTTTCCAGCCAGTGCACCGGCAACGAGCTGTACTCCACCGAGTCAAATCCGGTCAACGATCCGGTGTTCGCGGTGACCGGCTGCGCCGATCCCGATGAGGATCCGGCCAAGGCCGGTGGCGTGCTCAATCCGCCGGTCGAGCAGGTTCGTGCCGCCGAGCTGCAGGTCTTCGGCCTCCCGGCAGACGCTATGCCGGAGCCGGCCGTGCTGGACCTGGATGATGCTGATCCGGCGATCGAATATGTCGGCGGATGGCATCGGCGAAGCTCGGACGCTGCCAGCCACGGCGGCTATCACCGCCGCGTCGGTGGCAACGGCGCCGATGGCAGCGGTGCCTCGCCCAGCGCGAGACTGGTATTCACCGGCAACCGGGTCACCTACTTCTACGGCCTGTCGGAGAACGGCGGCACCGCCGAGGTACTGGTTGATGGCAAGTTCGTGACCATGGTCGATTACGCCGGGGCGGCCGATCGAAACGATCCGGCATTCGGCGAATCGCTGGTCGTCGAGGGCCTTGCCGACGGCGAGCACGAGATCGTCATCCTGCAACGCTCGGGCGCGGTCAACGTCGACGGTTTCCGGGTCGAGAGCGATTCACCCGACCAGCCGGCATCGGCTGATACCGATGCGGTCGCATACCGTTCGGTAACCGAACGTGTGGTCCTGGACGCGGCCGGTTCGATGCTCGGTGCGCTCACGCAAGGTGCCGAGACAACGATCGAAGTCGGAAGCGCCGACAAGGCACTGTCGATCGAGATCAACGATGCGCCCGTCGGTCTGGTGCTGGAGCTGCTCGGCCCGCTTGGTCTGACGGTTGCAAATGCCGAGTTGCCGGTTTTCGGGGCGATCTATGTGCTGGATGCGCTGGTCAGCGGCAGTGGCAGCTACACGATCCGCGCGGTAAGTCTCGATGGCTTGACCGGGGGCATAGCGGCCAGCGTTGCCCGTACGCAGTCGGTACAAAACCCGTAGCCCGGCACGCACTTCCCCGCGACCCGGAGTCGTTCTCCCCGGCCGGGCCGCACGGCCGCTCCCGCCTGCTGGCGGGAGCGGCTTTTTTCGGGATGCGGCATCGGGATCGGGATCAATCAATCAACCCGCGCCGGGCACCCGACCTTGCAGGCTGGGTAAATAAATCCATCGTGCTGAGTGGTTTCCCTTCTGTGCGTCCGCGAATGCGATGACTAAGCTGCTGATACTTCATTTTTGGGCAACCGCCCAGGGGAATCGAAACATGCACGCTCTGAAGGCTCAAAATACGGTTGCAGCGACAATGTCGCTTTCAGCAATTTCCGGGTTGGTGTTTTTGCTGGTACTGGTCCTTGCCGCGTCACCCGCGGCAGCATCCGGCAACTGGCTGTGGGACTCCAACGGCTCCGGCATAGACGACCGCATCGAGGCGGTCGATGCACTCGGCCTGGAAGCCGCGTTCGAGAACAGCGACCCGGTCAACGGCAGGCTGGCTTTTGCCGTACACGAGGTTGGCGGGGTGTTTCGCTACGGCGTCTACGTCCAGTATGCGTATCCGCCCACCGAGGACGACGTTCAGCGCCTGATCGACGCAGGCGTGAGCACCGAGGTGCTGCACCGCTTCCGGATCATCGACTATATCCAGCTCGAGCTGAGCTTCGACGAAATTCAGACCGTGCTGGGACTGCCCGGAGTGGTCCGGATCGAATCCGTGCCGCTGATGTACCCGACCAACAACAACGCCATCGAAACCACCGGCGTGCGCGAGAGCAACTTCCAGCGTTTTCCCACCGTGTGGGAGCATCTGGGAATCACCGGCAAGGACGTGGTGGTTGCCGTACTTGACACCGGGGTCAACGATGCACCCGACGACCTGACCGGCTACCCCGGCCACGAGTCGCTGATCGGCAAGTTCGTCGGCGGCGGCAACTTCTTTTCCGGTCAGCCTGCGCTCAATACCGGGCCGGACGAGAGTGAAAATCCGATCGATCGCGGCGAGGCCTTGGCAAGCACCCACGGCACCCATGTTGCCGGCACCGCTATCGGCACCGGCGGGCCGTCCGGGTTCTTCAGCGGCGTGGCACGCAACGCGCTGCTGGTTGACCTCAAGGTGCTTTCGGATGCCGGCGTCGGCTTCGGTTCGGCCGCCGGGGTCGAATGGGCGGTGCTCAACAAGGACAGGTTCGACATTCGCATCCTGAACCTGAGCCTGGGCGGCGTGAACAACTCCGACGGCACCGACGCCGGCTCCCAGGCCATCAATGCCGCATTCGATGCCGGCATCCTGGCCGCCATCGCCGCCGGCAACGACGGCGAGACCGGCTGGATCTCCTCGCCGGCCGCCGCCGACAAGGCCGTCACCGTCGGCGCGATCCAGGATCAGAACACGGTTACCCGCGAAGACGACGTCATCGCCAGTTTCTCCAACGAGGGCCCGCGCCTGGACGACGGCACCGGCCGCGTCGAGCCGCGCATGAAGCCGGTGGTTGCCGCGCCCGGCTCAGGCGTGGTCTCGGCTGATGGAAGTCTGCTGACCGACGGACGCCAGTACCAGTCCCTTAGCGGGACCTCCATGGCTTCTCCCGTGGTGGCCGGCGTGATGGCGCTGATTGTCGAGGCCAATCCCGAGCTCACGCCAGGCGAGGTCGTCGAGATCCTCAAGCACACCAGCGAGCACCGTCGCGACTGGGGCAAGACCCCGGCCGATGCCAATCCCTTCCCCGGCGCCGACCCAACCTGGCATCCCTCCGGCGGCTGGGGCCAGGTAGACGCCTACGCTGCGGTCAAGGAGGCGCTCCGCCTGGGCGGCGACCCGGCCAGTCAGGTTCAGGTCGTCTACATCACCGCCGCTCCGGCCGACGATGGCCGTGCAGCCATTGATGTTGGCTGGAAGAGCCAGCGCGAGATCGAGCTCTCCGGTTACAACGTGCTGCGTGCTCCGGATGTGGGCGGCGCTCCGGGCAGCTTCGTCCAGGTCAATGGCGACCCGATCTCGGGTGTCGGTGAGGCCGTCATCGAGGAGCGCGAGAATCGTAACGAATATACCTTCCGCGATGCCGACGGGCTGGTGTTCGGCGAGACCTACTGGTACGTGATCGAGCATGTATCGGCTGCCGGCACTTTCCAGGAACCGGCCTTTCCGGTCACGCTGGGCGAGCCGGTACCGTTGGCCCGGATCGAGTATTCGATTACTCACAACGCCATCGACAATGACCTGCTGACCCTGATCGGCACCGGGACCCAGGCCGCCCGTGCCGACTGGATCCGCACCGGCAAGTCGGCCGTCGAGGCCGACAGCGTGACTACCGAGCCGGGAGAGCCGACAATCGGCACCCTGCGCCATGAGTTCAGCATCAACCTGAGCTCGCTGGATCAGGTCGAGGAATTTCTGCCGCCGTCGGAAAAGCAGCGCTGGTTCCTGTCGGTGACCGAAGGCGGATTCATCAACCGCTCCGGTCGGGTCAACAGCTTCGCAATTCATCTGCTAGACGAAGACGGCAACATCACCGAGTCGTTCGAGACCGGCGATCCGACTCCGCAGCAGACCATCGAGGGCCAGTCCACGGTGCTGTGGATTCCCAACGACCCCAATGTGGTGCTGCCGGGTGAAACGCCGGTGGTGGTGGAAGCCGACCCGGAAGCCGCCGTCCGGGACAGCCAGATTGAAGTCGGGATCTTCGGCGCCAAGTTCCTGCCCGGCGCTACGGTGGAAGTCGGCGGCGCCGGGGTCGAGGTGTCCTCCTCGAAAGTCTTGGCCGGCTCCGAGATCCGGGCGACCTTCGCCATTGCCGCCGATGCCGAACCGGGCCCGCGTGACATCA
>JBLRWT010000026.1:0-11911 GCA_047921095.1 Wenzhouxiangella sp.
CGGAACCCGGAACCCGGAACCCGACCTTGAGTTCTCTTTCTTTCCCCCGCCTTCAGGCCGCCTCTTTCGTTTTTCTCGCCGGGCCGTTGAGCAACGCGTCGCGGGTGGCTTCGACGATCAGGTCGACTTCGGCGCTGGTGATGCCGAAAGTCGGGGTATAGCGCAGGGAGTTTTCGCCACCGTGGATGACGTTGATGCCGTTGAGGCGCAGGTACTCTTCGGTGGAGTTCTCGCCATAAGCCCGGTAGCGGCTACCGTCGAGTTCGACTGAAAATAGTAGTCCGGTGCCCTGGACCTGGGTGATGCGACCGTCCAGTTCGTCTTTCAGTTGGTTGAACTTTTCGATGAACTCCTCTCCACGCTCGACGATATTGTGGCGTAGTTCCGGAGTGACGGAATTCAGCACGACGGTACCGACATCGAGCGCACGCGGATTGGCGGTCATGGTGTTGCCGTACACGCCCTTCTTGTAGAGCCCGGCAGCGCGATCGTTCATCGCCAGGACCGACAGCGGATACTGGCCGCCATTAAGGGCCTTGGAATAGGTTTCCATGTCCGGCGCATCCAGGTCCTCGAAGCCGGGATAATCGACGATCGACAGCACGCCCTGGGTGCGAAGGCCAGCCTGGATGGAGTCCATCAGCAGCAGGGTGCCGTGTTCCCTGGTCAGTTCACGGGCTGCCGTGTAGAACGCCGGCGTGATGGCAGCACCCGGATTGCCTTCGCCCATGACCGGTTCCATGAACATGGCTTCGATGAAAACCTGGTTGTCATTCGCCGATTGGAAGACCTGGCGCAACTGGTCGATGTTATTGGGCTCGACGGTGAGCAAGGTGTCGTCATCGCGGAACGAGGCCAGGTGCTTGACATAGGTCTTGCGGGTCGAATCGGAATAGCGCGCGGGGCGGTCGGTACGGCCGTGGAAGCCGCCGGTCAGGGACAGGCGCTGAATCTTCCAGCCGGCCTTCGGTGCGCCGGGGTCGGTCATCAGTTTGGCGTTGATGTCGGCGATGCGGCCGGCAACGGTCACTGATTCGGAGCCCGAGTTCATGCACAGGAAGCGGGGGAAGGGGCAACCGTCATCGCGACGGTGTCCGATCTCGGCCCGCAGGGTGTCGGCAAAGCGCAGATGAGAAAAGCTGGGCGTCATCACGTTGGCCATGACATGAGGCTGGCTCATGGCCTGGATGATGTTGTCGGGGGCATGGCCAAAGCCGAGCATGCCGTAGCCGCCGGAGTCGTGAACGACCGCGCCCTTGACGGTAATCATCCACGGCCCCCGGGCGGCCAGCGCCACGAAGGGATTGACCGCATCGTCGGCATAGAAATTGACGTACCGGGCCTGAAGCGCGTCTTTTTGTTCGGCCTCGTCTGCGGCCACCAACTCAGGGTAGGCCGACTTCCAGCATTCAAGCACGCCGAGCGCATCATCAACCGCCTGCTCCAGGCGCGGATCCTGTTCGGCGAAACGGCTGATGCAGTCGTCTGAAAGACCCGTGGTCAGCGGTTTGCCGCCGGTCTGGCGGAGGATGTCGAGCTTGTTGATGATGGACATGGGGTTCTCCTCGAGGAGGTCATCCGGAAAACCGACCATTGTACCAGTCAAAGGCGCTCAAGGCTCAAGGCTCAAGGCTCAAGGCGCAAGGCGCAAGGGACAATCAAGCCAGCTCTGACCGGAGGTCAGAAAACAAAAAAGCCTTGGCGCGCTGAGACGCAGGGACGCAAAGAAAAAATGCAAAGAATTCTTTCTTCCTCTGCGCCTCCGCGTCTCTGCGCGCGAGATTTTTAATTGTTTGATCCGTGACAGTGGAGCCAGGCTCGACCGCTCCGCGTGAACCTTGCGCCTTGAGCCTTGAGCCTTGTCCCCCCAATCAGCCATGCTCGGCGAGGGCCCAGACAACGTGTTCGCGGACCAGTGCCGAGGGGTGGTCAAGGCGTGAATGCAGGGCAGCGGTGACTCGCTCCGAGGTCGGGGCGTTGCCCAACCCGACGGCGATGTTTCTCAACCAGCGCTCGTGGCCGATGCGGCGGATGGCCGTGCCTTCGGTTCTGGCCAGAAAGGTCGCCTCATCCCAGGCAAACAGATCGACCAGGTCGGCCGCGTCCAGATCCTGGCGCGGGGTGAAATCGTCGACCTGCGAAAACTGTGCGTAACGATTCCAGGGACAAACCATCTGGCAGTCATCGCAGCCATAGATCCGATTGCCCATGGGCTTGCGGAATTCTTCGGGAATGGCGCCCTTCAACTCAATGGTCAGGTAAGAGATACAGCGTCGCGCATCCAGTTTGTAAGGCCCGATAATCGCCTGGGTCGGACAGACATCGATGCAGCGCCGGCAGGACCCGCAGTGATCCCGGACTGGTTCATCGGCTGGCAGCTTCAGGTCGGTGTAGATTTCACCCAGGAAGAACCACGAACCGGCACGGCGATTGAGCAGGTTGGTGTGCTTGCCGATCCAGCCCAGTCCGGCCTTCTCGGCCAACGGCTTCTCCATCACCGGGGCCGAGTCCGTAAAGACACGGTGGCCAAATGAACCTATTTGCTTTTCAATTAGTTGCGTCAGGTTCTTAAGGCGATTTCTCATAACTTTATGATAGTCACGGCCGACCGCGTAACGCGAAATGCAGGCTTTTTCGGGCTGTTCCAGTAAGGACTCGACCGGCGTGGCGTCAGCCGGAAGGTAGTCCAGACGCACAACGATCACCGATCGAGTCCCTTCGTGCAGCAAAGCGGGCCGACTGCGTTTGCGGCCATGGGCGCCCATCCATGCCATTTCGCCCTGGTGACCTTCGGCCAGCCAGGCATCGAGGCGCTTTTCATAATCACCAAGCTCGGTATCGGCGATGCCGACCTGCTCGAAGCCCAGTTCACGTCCCCACTGTTTGATCTGGACGGCCAGACGCACGGGATCAAGCTGTTCGCGCTGATCCTTGGCGGGACCATCGTCACGGCCATTGTCATGACCTTCGTGCCTATAATCGGAGCGATGAGACATTACCGCCAATTATATCGGGCTGCGGGCGTGCGCGAGCTCGATCGTCAGGCTATTGAAGTTCACGGCATCAATGGCTATGCGCTGATGAACCGCGCCGGCCATTGCGTCTTTCAAACGCTGCGGGCGCGCTGGCCGGAAGCCCGGGCTCTGACCATCTGCTGCGGCGGTGGCAACAACGGCGGTGATGGCTACGTAGTCGCCAGGCTGGCTGGCGAGGCGGGTTACAACGTGCAGTTGGTTGCGCTGAAGAGCCCGAACGAACTTGCCGGCGATGCGGCGCGCGCCGCCAATGACTGGCTGCTTTTCGGTGGCGGGACGGAACCACCGAACGAGCGCCTGCGCGGAGATGTCGTGGTTGACGCCCTTTTGGGAACCGGGCTCGACCGCCCGGCGGAAGGTGATTACGCTCGCCTGATCGAACAGATCAACTCGTCCGGGCATCCGGTGATTGCCGTGGATGTGCCGTCCGGGCTGAATGCGGATACCGGCATCCCAACCGGGCCTTGCGTGCGCGCCGATACGACCGTGACTTTTGTGGGTCAGAAGCGAGGGCTTTTTACCGGCCAGGCTGGCAACTGGTGCGGTGATCTCGTGTTTGACGATCTGCAGGTGCCGGCTGAAGTTCACGAAACGGTCGCAGCGGATGCCTGGCTGCTGTCGCCTGATGACCTGAAAACCTGGCTGCCGCCGCGCCGGGCCGATACGCACAAGGGCAGCCTGGGTCATGTGCTGGTGGTCGGCGGCGACGAGGGCATGCCCGGGGCAGCGCTGCTGGCCGGGGTCGCGGCATTGCGCGCCGGCAGTGGCCGGGTCAGCCTGGCAACCCGCGCCGCCCATGCACTCCATGCCATGAGCGTGCAGCCTGAACTGATGAGCCATGGGGTCGAAGAACTGGCCGGTTTCGACAAGCTGGCCGCCCGAGCTGATGTTCTCGCACTGGGTCCGGGGCTGGGTCAGTCAGACTGGTCACGCGCGCTCTGGCATCGGGTCATGAACAGTGACAAGCCGCTGGTACTTGACGCCGACGGGCTGAACCTGCTGGCCGACAATCCGCGCGCTCGCGAACGCTGGATTCTGACCCCGCATCCCGGCGAGGCATCCAGGTTGCTGGGCGTCAGCACTGCCGATGTGCAGCACGACCGATACGCTGCGGTGCGCGAATTGGCCGCCCGGTTTCAGGCCGTGGTGGTGCTGAAGGGTCATGGCAGCCTCGTTGCATCGCCCGATGGCGAAGTCGCGGTGTGCCCTTTCGGCACGCCGGCCATGGCCTCGGCCGGCATGGGTGATGCGTTGACGGGTATCATCGCCAGCTTGTCTGGCCAGGGTCGGGATGATTTTGCCGCTGCCTGCTGTGGCGTGCTGGTCCATGCCCTGGCCGGTGAACATGCGGCCCATGGCCGTCGCCAGATTGTTGCCAGTGACCTGATTGAATCGCTTGAGCGTGTATTGCCCCTATGAGTGAAGTTCTGTTGCTTGAAACCGAGGCCGACATGATCGCGTTCGGAAAGCCCCTGGCCGAGCGTTTCAGCCAGGGTGGTGTGGTGTACCTGTCCGGCGACCTCGGTGTCGGCAAGACGACCCTGGTGCGCGGCATCTTGAGAGCACTGGGCTATGAAGACCGGGTCAAGAGCCCCAGCTACGGCCTGATCGAAAGCTACGAACTGGAAGGCCTCAACGTCCACCACCTGGACTTGTACCGCTTGAGCCACGGCGAGGAAATCACCTACCTCGGCCTCGAAGACCTGTTCGAAGGCCCGACCTTGCTGCTGGTCGAATGGCCCGAAAAAGGCAAAGGCTGGCTGCCCCAACCCACCACCACCATCCACATCCAAGACCTCCCCGACGCCACTCGTCGAGTATCGATTGACTGAAAAAAGATCAAAAGCAGTTTTAACGCGAAGACCGGAAGAATTCCAAAAACTTTAAAAGATAAAAGCAGTTTTAACGCGAAGACGCAAAGACGCTAAGAAGAGCTTTAAAAAAGAACTGCCAATTGGTTTTCTGGGGTTCAGTAACCGCAACAGTATCGGAATTCCGATCTGCAACCCTTGCTTGATTTTTTTATCCCTTCTTCGCGTCTTTGCGTCTTCGCGTTAGAAAGATTTTGATTTTGATTTTGATCTTAATGCACGCGCTCTTCGAGGGCGTCGAGGAAGCGCTGGATGCGGGCGGCGTTGGCGCCGACGTCGCTCATGCCGACGCGGGACTTGGAGCGGACGTCGACCAGGCTGCCGGCATCGCTGCCCTGGATGCGGATGACGACGTCGTCCTTGAATCCGAACCAGGTTGTGGTGTCGGTGGCCTCGATACGGCCGGCTTCGCGATCGCTGTCGACCAGTTCCCACCTCAGTGTCTGGACGACGGCTTCGGCGTGATCAAAAACAATGGATGGATAAAGGTCCGTGGTGAATGTCGTGATCTCGGGATAGGCCTGGCGTTGCTCGATGGCCACTTCCTCGCCCGGATATTCCACCGGGTTGGGGGCATTGGCGCGCAGGGGGGCGATGGCGACGAATGCCGGTGGGTTCCGGGTGTCGGTGGTGATGTCGTGAATGCGCGGGACCGAGCGGGCTTGCTGAACAAGCAGGTACGGGATGACGGCAACACCGAGGCCGATGACGAAGGCGGCACCCAATGCGAAAAGGTTCTTCCTTCGTGTTGCCGGAATCACGGCCAGCAGCAAGGCCACGGCGGCTGCGGCCAGGCCGACGTACAAGGCCCATCGCATCAGGGTGAAGCCAAAGCTGAAGTCCCAGAGTCCAAGGCGGGTTCCCGGGCCGGCTGCGAGCAGCATCAGCAGGGCGAAGACAGCAAGCAGAGGGGGCAGCAGTCGAATCAGCTTCATGGAATCAAGGCCTGTTTCTTATTTAAACGGCATACTACAGCCAATACTAAAACGTTGCGCGAAGGTCATGGCAGCCGGGGAACGAACTTCTCGATCTGCACGCGTGAGTCGGCCACGGAAACAAAACTGCCGGGCGGCACGGCCTGCCAGTTGTCGGGACAGTCATCGATGGGCTCGGACAGCAGGATCGTGCCGCTTGACGGCCGGTGAGCACCTTCACTGAACACGTCGCTCAGGCCTTCGCTGCTGCGGTTGTAATAGAGGGTCTTGGGTGTGTTGTCGGTGGAGTGACGGACGGCATAAAGCTTCTTCCCGTCGCTGAAGGCACAGGTGAGGCGGAAGGGGTCGGTGATGCCGGCCTCTTTTTGTGTCTGCTCGACGAAGCCGACCATTTTCTCCATGGCACCCTTCGGATCGTCATCCAGGAGGCCGAAGGTCAGCGCGAGAAAGAACGCGGTCTCGGTATCGGTGGTGCCCTGGATATGAGGAAACAGCGCCTCGTCGACGGCAAACTGCAGCGATCGCTTGATCCTGGCGAAGCCACTGATCTCGCCATTGTGCTGGAAGGTCCAGCAACCGTGCCGGAACGGGTGGCTGTTGGTGCGCTGAACCAGGCCGAAATAGGCCGCCCGCAGGTGAGCAAGGAAAAGCCCTGACTTGATCTGCTCGGCCAGGTTGACCAGGTTGCGATCAGACCAGGCCGGGCGCAAGTCGCGATACAGACCGGGCTTGTCGCGATCGCTGTACCAGGCCACGCCAAAGCCGTCGCCATTGGTCGGAAAGGCCCCGTCGGGCAAGCCGGGCATGTCCTTGACGTAGTTCTCGCGGGCGAACCGGCTTTGAACAAGCAGTGAACGTGATGGTTTGATGATCAGGTCTTCGAGGTAAATTTCCGGACCGGAATAGGCCAGCCAACGGCACATGGGCGTCTCCTTGTATACGATAAGTTCAATCAGCCGCTCATTCTAACCGGGCTGTCATGATCAGAGTTCGGGTTGCGGATAGCGCGGAGGTCAGATGAGTCCCGCGGCCATGTATCATGGCGACCTGTTTTGAATACCATGCCGGAATCGAAGAAATGACTGACAACACGGGCCCCGGGAAGGCACTCAGCGAGACGCTCAGCAGAATTCACGAGCGAAACTGGTTCTACCGCTTTGATTTGCCGGATGGCACCTCGACCGCCTCCTACCTGCCGCAATCAGCCGCGGCGGTTCATGAAACGCGACTGCAGATGATGCAGTCAGTCTTGCGTCCGGAATTGGCGAAGGGGCCGATGACGGCACTGGACATGGCCAGTCACCAGGGCTGGTTCAGCGTGGAACTGGCAAAGCTGGGTTGTAAAAAGGTGGTGGGCTTCGAGCCGCGTGACAGCCATGTCGATGATGCCCGATTGATCTGTGGCGCCCTCGGTCTTGACCAGATCGAGTTCGTCCAAACGGATATCGACGGCCTGAAGGAGACGGCCATCGAGCCAGCCGATATTGTCATCGCGATGGGCCTGATCTATCACCTGGAAAACCCGGTCGCCGCGATCCGCGCCGCCCGCGCCTATTGCCGTCATGTCTGCCTGATCGAAACCCAGGTCGGACCGCATGTAACAGGCATGCTGGACTGGGGCAGCCATGAATTTGTCCGGCCGATGCAGGGTGTTTTCACCGTCATCGACGAGACTGACGAAACCCATGGACCGGAGGCCAGCACCCAGGGCATCTGCCTGGCGCCGAGCACCGAGACCCTGCTGTGGGTGATGCGCAAGGTGGGTTTTCGCGACGTCGCCCTGGTCGAAGTCCCGACCGATGGCTACGAACAGCACCGCCACGGAAAACGTGTCATGGCGGTGGGGTACGTTTGAAGCTGGTCATCGTGCCGAGCCGCGAGACTACATGCCTGCCAGACGGCGGGCATCGTTGAGAACTGGATCATTCGAGGCGCGTCGAAGTCGACGCGGCAGTTGCTCGATCAGTTCCTGAAGATCATCAGGATCAGCGTATTGCGGGTTTTCAACCTGGTAGCGAATTTCCCATAGCAAGGCGGCCTCGAGGCCGGAATTGATGGCCGAGCGCCGGAGGTCGCGGCGGAACTGCTCGTCAATCTCGGTGGAGTGCGACAACTCGAATGCGGCTTCTGCGTTTCCCTCGAAAGCAGCTTGCATCAGCCAGAACGTCCCGCTGGCTAAATCTCGCTCGACCTGACTGCCGTTTCGCAGTTGTCGCCCCAGATGCAATTGTGCTGCTTCAATTCCGGCAATCGCTGCGGCGTGGGTGACTTCCAGCCTGCTGTCTGGCGCGATATCGATATCGGGAATGCCCAATTGCTCGATCATCCAGATCGCCCGGAACTGGGCCTCCAGCTCTTGCTCACCGGCTTTAGCGACCCGCATCAATTCCAGAGCCGTTGGCCCCTCAAACGATTCAAGGGTGAATGTGATCTGCTGGGTATGGTAAGCAGGTCGGGCAGGGGGTTCTTCCAGCCATTCGGCTCTCAGATTGGAAAAGGCCCTGAGTGCCACTCGGTCAAAGATCCTCCCCGGGTGCGATGAAATGACATGCGGATGCTGCACCGTACCATCGGCACCAACCCAGCCGCCGAGTTGCACCACCCCCATGGTGCCGTCGCCTGCCTCCAAAGGATAATTTGGCGTCGGAATGTGGAAGCGAACGCCCCGATTATTGACAGTGACTCTACGTGTGCTCCGCGCACTTGTCGATTTGGTTTTACCTCCAGAAGGTGAGCGGAGAACCGGTCGATGACGCTCCAGCAGGCTCTTTCGGCCGAATTGCGCCGCCAGCACCTCGGCTGCGACCGTGACATCGTGCAAGCGTTGCTCGTCGAACTGGGAACGGAGAATCTGCATGACTTCCTCGGCCGGCGCGTAGTGTTCCTGTGCCGCGACCTGAATCCAGGCCGAACCGTTGACTGCATCGGAAGAACCACCCTCGCCATTGAGCAGCATGACCCCGTAATTGAACTGCGCTTCGGTCAGGCCGGCCTCGGCCATGCGCTGAAAGGCCGTGCGGGCCGCTTCCACCCGGCCTTGTTCATAAGCGGCCACGGTCTGGTCGAAACCGGTGGGAACTTGAGCCTGTAGTGGCGCAAGAACGGTCAGCATCAGAAGTATGACTGCCAATTTGGTCATGGTGGTTTCCTTGAAATTGAACCCATGGATGACCTTCATTCTACCAGACTGACATGGCTTTGTGTATCTGCCAGGGTTGGTCAGGTCAGTTTCTTGATCCGGTACAGCCAGTCGAGGGCTTCGCGCGGGCTCAGGTCGTCAGGGTCGATGTCTGAAAGCATGTCGCGGACCGGGTCGGGATCTGGATCCGGCTCGGTTTTCTTGATCGTCGGGGCGCTGAACAGGCCGAGCTGTGGCGAGGCACCATTGACGGCGTCCTGTTCGAGCCGATTCAGATGTTTGCGTGCCTGGGCGATGACAGGCTTGGGTACGCCTGCCAACCTGGCGACTTGAATGCCGTAGGACTGGCTGGCCGGGCCTTCGCGCACAGAGTGCAGGAACACGATGGTGTCGCCGTGTTCGCGAGCGTCGAGGTGGACATTGGCAATGCCGTCATGGTCTTCGGCCAGGCGGGTCAGTTCGAAGTAATGAGTGGCAAACAGGGTCAGTGCCTGGATGTTCAGCGCCAGTTCGGTGGCCACCGCCCAGGCCAGCGCCAGGCCATCGAAGGTGGAGGTGCCGCGACCGATTTCGTCCATCAGTACCAGCGAGTGCTCGGTGGCGTTGTGCAGGATGTTGGCGGTTTCGACCATTTCGACCATGAACGTGGAGCGCCCGCGGGTCAGGTCGTCGCCGGCGCCAATGCGTGAAAAGATCCGGTCGATCGGACCCAGCCGGGCGCTGGCGGCGGGCACGAAGCTGCCGGCATGGGCCAGGATCGCGATCAGCGCGGTCTGGCGCATGTAGGTCGACTTGCCACCCATGTTGGGGCCGGTGATCACCAGCATGCGCCGCTCGGGGTCCAGCCGGCAATCGTTGGGTACGAAAGCCTCGTCCTGGACGCGCTCGACCACCGGGTGGCGACCATCCGTGATTTCCAGGCCAGGCTGGTCATCCAGAATGGGTTGGGCGAAATTCAGGGTTTCGGCGCGCTCGGCAAAAGCGACCAGCACATCGAGCGTGGCCAGGGCCGAAGCAATGCCGGTCAGGCGCCGATGCTCGCCGGCCAGTTGTTCGACCAGTTCTTCGTACAGGGCCTTTTCACGGGTAAGAGAGCGTTCGCGCGCCGACAGGATCTTGTCTTCGAAGCCCTTGAGTTCCTCGGTGATGTAACGCTCGGCGTTTTTCAGGGTCTGGCGCCGACTGTACTCGGTCGGCACGCGGTCGGCGTAGGCTTTGGAGATCTCGATGTAATAGCCATGGACGCGGTTGTAGCCGACCTTGAGATGGGGCAGGCCGGTGCGCTCCTTTTCCTTCGTTTCGTACTGGATCAGAAAATCGCCCGCGTTCTGGCTGAGCGAGCGCAGTTCATCCAGTTCGGCGTCATAGCCCTCGGCAATCACCCCGCCGTCACGAATGATCATCGGCGGCTGCTCGACCACGGCCTTCTCCAGCAACTCACTCAAATCAGGCACCGGCGACAGTTCCTCGCCAAGCTGGTTGAGCAACTTGTCGGCCGGGCTGCTCAGAGTCTCCTGCAGTTCGGGCAGACGCGACAGGCCTTCGCGCAAGGTCGACAGGTCACGCGGGCGGGCCGATTTCAGTGCAATCCGGGTCAAGACCCGCTCCAGATCGCCAATGCCGGCCAGTTGCTCGCGCAGGCCAGGATGCAGATGCCCATTCAACAGGATATCGATGGCATTGAAGCGCTCGGCCAGGCGTTCGCGGGATCGAAGAGGGTGGGTCAGCCAGCGGCGCAGCTTGCGACTGCCCATGGGGGTGGCCGCGGTATCCATCAGGCCGACCAGGGTGTGTTCGTCGCGTCCCTCGGGATGCAGGTCGATTTCCAGATGGCGTCGGGTGGCCGCGTCGAGGACCAGGTGTTCGCTGGCCTTGACGGCGCGCAAACCGGTCAGATGGGTGAGCTCGCCGGACAGCATGTCGCGCGCATAATTCAAAAGCGCGCCAGCGGCGCCAAGCCCGGGCGTCAGGCCTTCTATTCCGAAGCCGGAAAGATCCTGCACGCCCAGCTGGCGGCACAATTCGCGCTGGCCGGATTCGGCATCAAAATGCCAGGGCGGACACTGCCGAATTGCCCCGCGGTCAGTGGGCAACGACAATTCGTGCTCCTCTGGAACGAGAATCTCTGCCGGGCGCAGGCGTTCAAGTTCGGCACTCAGTTCCTGCGGGCTGGCAGCCTCGGAAAATCGCAGACGACCACCGGCCAGATCCAGCCAGGCCAGGCCGAAGCCGTTTTTTATGGGCGCGATGGCGGCGAGCAGCCGATCCTGGCGGTCATCGAGCAGGGCTTCTTCAGTGATCGTGCCCGGCGTGACGATTCGCACGACCTTGCGCTCGACCGGTCCCTTGGCTGTTTCCGGGTCGCCGACCTGTTCGCAGATGGCAACCGACTCGCCTTTCCGGATCAGCTTGGCCAGGTAGCCATCGACCGCGTGGTAAGGCACGCCGGCCATGGCAATCGGCTGGCCGGCAGACTGGCCGCGGGTGGTCAGGGTGATGTCGAGCAGCCTGGCGGCGCGCTTGGCGTCGTCATAGAAAAGCTCGTAGAAATCTCCCATGCGAAAAAACAGCAGGATATCCGGATAATCCGCCTTGATCCGGAGGAACTGCTGCATCAGGGGGGTGTGTTCGGTGGACTTGGCTGACATTGGGCGGCTGTTTTCTTTGCTTCTTTTTGGCAGTGGGGGATGAGGTTTCAGGTTTCAGGTTTGAGCAAACTGGTCCGGATAAGATGTGGTCTTACCTTTTACCTTTCACCTTTTACCTTTCACCTGCCTCCGCAGGAGGCATTATAGAGCCCATGAAAACCCGAAACGACGATGACGCCCTGTCCATGCTTGCCGCCGCCGTGGCCGCTGAGTTCAAGGCCCACGGACGCCGGCTGGTGACCGCCGAATCCTGTACCGGCGGCTGGATTGCCAAGCTGTGCAC
>JBLRWT010000027.1:0-11761 GCA_047921095.1 Wenzhouxiangella sp.
CCGACCAACCTGAACGAGTGACCCCATGACCGAATCGCCAACCAACCCCCTGCTCCTGTCCGGCCTGCCGCGATTTCAAAGCGTGCAACCTGACCATGCCCTGCCCGCCATCGAAGAGCGTCTGGCCGAATACAAACAGTGGATCGAGCGCCTGGAGGAAGAAAGTAGCGAACCGGAGTTTGAACCGGACTATGCCCGGATCGTCAACGAGGAAACGCTGATCGACAACGCCCTGGCAACCGCCTGGTCGAGCGTGTCGCACCTGCACGGCGTCAACAACACCCCGCAGTGGCGCGATGCCTATGCCGCCTGCCTGGACCCGCTGACCCGATTCCACACCGAGCGGGGTCAGAACAAGACCCTGTTCGACGCCTACCGGCACCTGTCCGAACGGGCTGATTTTGCCGCTCAGTCGGCAGCGCTGCGCGCCACCGTCAAGCATGAGCTCCGAGCCTTTCGGCTGGCAGGTGTCGAGCTGCCCGACGAGCAGCGCGAACGTTTCGCGCACATCGACCTGCGCCTGTCCGAACTCGGCAACCAATTCGGCAACCACGTTCTGGATGCCACCGAGGCGTTCCAGGTCCATTTCCCGTCCGCCGAGGCCCTGGCTGGTCTGCCGGACAGTGATCTGGAATTTTTGGCAGGACTTGCCGCCCAGGCCGAAAAGGACGGCTGGCTGGCCAACCTGTCCTACCCGGCCTACCGCGCCATCGTCACCTATGCCGACGACCGGAGCTTGCGCGAGCGCTTCTACCACGCCTTTGCCACCCGTGCCTCGGAAACAGGCCCCCAGAATGGACAATTCGACAACTCACCGTTGATCAGCGAAATGCTGGCGCTGCGAGAAGAACAGGCTTGCCTGTTGGGTTTTGCTGACTATGCAAGCATGCGGCTATTTACCCGCATGGCCGAAAGCACGGATCAGGTCGAGGCGTTTCTGCGCGATCTGGCGCATCGAGCCCGGCCACAGGCTGAACAACAGCTTGCCGAGCTGACTGACTTTGCCGCCGGACTTGGCGCCCAGACACCGCTTTCACCCTGGGACATCGCCTATTACGCGGAAAAGCTGCGCGAGGAGCAACTTGGCATCAACCAGGAAAAGCTCAAACCCTGGTTCGAGGTCCAGCGCATGTTCAACGGGCTGTTCATGGTGGCCAGCCAATTATTCGGCATCCGCTTCGAGGCCGACGACTCGGTCGAAACCTGGCACCAGGACGTGCATTTCTACCGGGTTTTCGACGCCGATGATCGACCCATTGCGGGGCTGTATCTGGACATCTACTCTCGCCCCCGCAAATCGGGCGGTGCCTGGATGGACGTCTGTCGTTCACGGATGCAGCTGGGTGATCAGCACCAGCAGCCGGTCGCCTACCTGACCTGCAACTTCGCACCACCGAGCGGAGAGCGTCCGAGCCTGCTGACGCACGATGACGTCGTCACGCTTTTTCATGAATTCGGCCACTGCCTGCACCATCTTCTGACCCGCATCGACCTGCCAGGCGTCGGTGGTATCAGCGGCGTGGAATGGGACGCGGTGGAATTACCCAGCCAGTTGATGGAAGGCTGGGCCTGGGAAGAGGAAGCGCTGGAGCGCTTCGCCCGTCATGTCGAGACCGATGAGCCGCTTCCCGGCGATCTGCTCGAAGGACTGAAAGCCGACCGCCAGTTCCAGGGCGCACTCTCATTGCTGCGCCAGGTCGAGTTTGCACTGACCGACCTGACTTTGCATCGCGAGGCCGGAGCAGATCCAGTCGAGATCATGCGCCGGATCCATGATGAAATCGCCATCACCCCGATGCCGGACTACAACCGCTACCTGATGAGTTTTTCGCACCTGTTCGATGGCGGCTACGCTGCCGGTTATTACAGTTACCTGTGGGCCGAGCGACTGGCCCGCGACGCCTTCCATGTATTCAAGCAGCAAGGCCTTTTCAACCGTCAGGCCGGAGAGAAGCTGGCCAGCGAAATCCTCGAAGTCGGTGCCAGCCGCCCGATGTCTGAATCATGGCAGGCGTTCCGCGGCAAGCAAGCTGAACTCGAGCCGCTGCTCGAAGCCTACGGGGTGCGGTAAGGGGCGTCTATTGCTTTTTAAGCCAGTGCTGAAAAAGCACTGGCTGATGGGCCTGAAACCATTCGCGCAGCGCCAGGTTTTCTGGATCCTGACGCAAGGCCTTCATCCTGGGCATGGCCTCGGCGGCCGTGTGGTCGGGTTGGTCGGACGGGACGACATCGGGCATGGCATAGCCCCGAGCCACCAACCAGGCCGGAAACAGCTTGATGTCCAATTCCGGATCAAGATCCCAGAAGTGCTCTGCCCTGCGCGTCAGTTCGTCATCGTCACTACCATCCAGCCAGGCACTGGCAGCTTCGGGATGTCGCCAGCAGAGTTGACACAGCGCCGCCAGCCCCTGCTCGCGTCGGCCACTCGTCAGACCCGCGCTGGCCAGGCGACCAACCAGCACCGCGTGCCGATGCCAGTCCGGGGTGTCCAGGATCGATGAAACCACGGCTTGCCAGTCAGCAAGGCGTTCATGCAGCGCACTTGGGTGAAGTTGCGGGCGGTCCGGATCGAACCGCTTGTCATCCACTGAGCCCAGTAGATGGCGCCAGAACTGCTCAAGATATTTTTCCCCGTCGCGGCGCGAAAGGACACGATCGGCGCGCGGCGCCAGGTCCTGGTCGACAGCCGAAAGCAGCGCTGCCGGGTCCGACGGGCTCTGCCTGAGCCAGCCCAGCGCGTCAACCAGGTGTTCGGCGTCGGCCTGGACGGCGTTGGCTGGTTCAGCCCGGGCCATTGCTGCCAGATGGTCTTCGGACGCCCCTGCATCGCCTGCCAACAAGGCACGGGCAAGTCGGGCACGGGCGACGGCGAAGCTGTTGTCGAAAAAAAGATCGGCCTGCGCCGTTTGCGGCCGACGCCAGTGGGTACGGGCCAGGCGATCCGCATTGGCGTTGCGAAACAAACGATTCTGTCTGCCGGGCCGCTGCTCGACCTCGGCATCGAGCTTCAACCTGCCGGCCCAGTCGGCGGCAACACGCAACACGGCGACACTCTGGTCCGGATCGCCGGCGAGGCCATCTTCCAGGTATGCCAATTGCCCACTCTCCCACTGGCGCTGGCGCTCGGGCGCCAGTCGATGGATCAGCTTGAGAAGCTCGATCGGTCGATAGCAGTGGTCGCGAGCCAGCAACTGATCGACCAGGGCGTGAATCTTGGTCTCTTTCATGGATACGCGCTCAACCCAGTGGTTCGAACAGGGACTCGAGATCGTCCGCGCCGAGTCGAGTCGCGCCGCCGCCACCGAGCAGCCCTTCCACCAGGCCGCGCTTGCTTTGCTGTAGCTCGAAGACTTTTTGCTCGATGGTATTTTCGGTCAGCAACTTGTAGACGAATACCTTCTGATCCTGACCAATACGGTGGGCGCGGTCGGTGGCCTGGTCTTCGACGGCCGGGTTCCACCACGGATCGTAATGGATGACCGTGTCGGCGGCAGTCAGGTTCAGGCCGACGCCGCCGGCTTTCAGGCTGATCAGAAACAGGGGTACCTTGCCGGACTGAAACCGCTCGACCACCTTCTGGCGATCGCGGGTTCGTCCGGTCAGCTTGACATACTCGATGCCGTGCCGGACCAGCTCATCCTCGATCAGGTTCAACATGGTCACGAATTGTGAAAACAGCAGAATCCGGCGACCTTCGGCCACCATGTCGGGCAACAGGTCCATCAACAACTCCAGCTTGGCCGAGCCGGCCCCCACCCGGCCTTCGACATCCTTGAGCAGGCGCGGATCGCAACAAATCTGGCGCAACTTCAGCAGTGCATCCAGCACCACGATCCGGCTCCGCTCGGCGCCGTCTGTATTCAATGCACGCCGCACCTTGTCGTGCAGCGCAACACGGGCGCGCTCATACAGTCGGCGCTGACCGCCATCGAGCGACACGGCACGGGTGATTTCTGTCTTGGGCGGCAACTCGGGCGCTACCTCGGCCTTGGTCCGGCGCAGGAAGAACGGGCGAATGCGGCGGGCCAGCGCATCGCGTCGCTCGGCATCATTCTGGCGTTCGATCGGGTTCTTGAACAGGCGCCTGAAACGGGTCTGCGTTCCGAGCATGCCCGGCATCAGGAAATCGAACAGGCTCCACAACTCGCCCAGATGGTTTTCCAGCGGGGTACCGGTCAGACACAGGCGATGACTGGCCTGCAGCTCACGCACGACCCGGCTGACACGGGCTCGCGGGTTCTTGATCGCCTGGGCTTCATCCAGAATCAGCAAGTGGAACTGGTGCGGTCGCAGATACTCGATATCACGCGGCAGCAGTGGGTAGGTCGTCAGCACCAGGTCGCTGTCGCTGATCCATTGAAACAGCCCCTTGCGCTGCGGGCCATGCAGCATCAACACCTTGAGTTCCGGAGCAAAACGCCTGGCTTCGGCGCGCCAGTTGAACATCAGGCTGGTCGGAGCCACCAGCAGGCAGGGCTGGTTCATTCGCCCGGCGCGTTTTTCGGCCTGCAGGTGGGCCAGGGTCTGAACGGTCTTGCCCAGGCCCATGTCATCGGCCAGGATGCCGCCGAAACCGAACTCGCGCAGAAACTGCAGCCAGCCCAACCCGAAGCGCTGGTACGGACGCAGATCGACCACCATGCCTTCCGGGGCGGGCAATGCCTCGATGTGATCAAAATCGGACAGTCTGCGACTCAGCTCGGCCAGGCCTTCATCGCCCCCCAGTTGCCACAGCTTGCCTGCTTCGGACAGCTCGGCCAGGCGTCCCCGAGGCAGGCGCAGTCTGCCGGCCTTCAGTTTCAGCGCCGCGTCGAGAAAATCCGATAATCCACGCAGGGTGGCCGCCAGCCGCTCGATCGACATCTGCACGACGCGCCGCTGATCCAGCGCCATGATGATCTCGCCATCCGAATGGTCGCCCGACAACAGGGCCTGCAGCATCGATGCCGGCGTATGCTCCACCCAGGCCAGCAAAGCCGGCAACAGGGAAATGCGCTGACCACGCCATTCCACGCCCAGATCCAGGTCGAAGAAATCCGCCCTGTCCGGATCGGCGACCAGGTCACCGTACCAGCCCTCCGGTTCGATCAGTTCCAGGACAAAGTCGCTCGCTACTTCTATCTGCCAGCCGGCCCGGCGCAAACGATGCAGTCCGCGCTGAAACCCGATCCATGCCGCGCGCGAATCGCGCTGCTGTCGCGCCACCCAGTAACCGCCTTCTCCGGGCCGGTAGTCACCACCGGAACAGGCATGAACCGGTGCCAGCCGCGCCTCTTCGAGCCGCCCGGCGCAGGCTTCCTCAAAAGCGTGATCCCGATCCACCAGGCCAACCTGGTCGTCGCCAGTCAGGCGAGACGAAAATTCATCGTCCCAGGCCAACTCGACCGGACCGTACACAAACGACAGCCGGGCCGCCGGCACGGTTTCAAAACGGCGGCCGGTGCCAATTTCGGCATTGATCAGCTGGAGCCTCGGCACCGGTTTGCACGGTGCCAGGTGATGAAGCTGCAATTGTCCGGGCTTCGGAAACTCTTTCGATGTCGTTCCTTCAAGCTGCCTGATGACTTCATCAACGGCCTCCGGTGGCACCGGCCCGTCCGTCAATAGCCGGGCCGTCAGACCGTCATCGGCCGTGGTCAGCACCCGGCAACGGCCCGATTCGGTGTTCAAGCGCCATGGCGGCAACAGGGGAAGCTGAAGACCGTCCTGATCATCCCGGGTCACCAGAACCGGCCGCTGGCAACCACTATCGAGCAACTCCCACTCGAGGGTGGCAACAATGGGTTCGGCCAGCCTCAACCCGGGACCTTCGGCCGTTTTCCAGTGGCAGCGCTTCGTCGCAATCATTTCGCGCAACAATGCCTGGCTGGCCGGTCCCAGCGGATACCAGACCAGATCGGCGGCCTGACCCACGCGGTCAGCCAGTGCGTGCAGGATAGCCAGATCCGAATCACGCACATAGTCGGGCTGGCGGCTGTCCTCGAGCCGCGACAGGGAGTAAGGCGTGGTGACGGGCACCTCACCGGATCGCGACACTCTCGATGGACAGACACTCAATTCAGTGCCATCGGCCGACAGTCGCACCAGATAAACCATCGACTGGCTGCCGCCGCGGTGCTCCCGCTCAAAGGCGGGCTCGCGGGCGGCGACCGTCACAATCGTGGAGCGACCCTCTGCCGCAGCTGCCAGCACCAGCGCTGCCATATGCTCGCAACAGCGTCCGAGTCGGCAGGTGCAGTCACCTTCCAGTTCATCATCCTCGATGGTGACGTAGACGTTGAATGGCTGGTCTGAGTTGTCGTCAACCAAGCCTGACAACACGACTGCCTGATCCAGTTGCCCGATCCGTAGATGGCCCACGGCGCCATTGGAATGCAGCATCCGCCCACGCTCGAGCGCATCGCAACCCAGTGCGGCAAGCGTCCTGTTGGAGATTTCAGGCACTGTGGTCATGCAATCGGCAAGGGCAAAAACCTGTCATTTTATCGCCTGCATGAAGGCAGGTTGAACTTCTTTTTCTCAATTGGTACTGAACAAAACCCCAGCTTTGTCACCTAAGGTACACTGCCAATCAGGCTCAAACAAATGAGGTGCTGAACGTGCTGCGCTTTGTCAATGTCTTCCTTCTGACCTGCGTCATCGTGCTGGCGCCGGCCCTCTCCATGGCCTCCGGTTTCGATCGTGAGGCGTTCGAACGCCTTGATCCGGCCGAGCTGCGCGCAGCAGAAATGCGGGTCGATGAATTTCTCGAACCAGGGACGGCCAGGTTGCTGCGCGAGCCGCGAAATGCCGCTGAAGAGTATGTCGTGCAACGTCGCCAGCGATTGGCGGCTGCCATGGAGCGCCCGCCGGTGCAACGAACACTGCCCGATGGCAGCATCGTCGCCGAGGCCTTCTGGCCGACCGCCCACGCCACCCGGGCCACGGTGGATGAACACGGCCAGATCGTCATGAGCTGCGGCCGCGCCAGGGCCATACTTGGCCATACCCCACCCGATTTTCGCCATGGAAATGACCCTCAGGAAGTCCTGCGATGAGGGTCCTGTCCAGCATTGGAGCATCAGGCTTCCGGCTCAGCTGGCTTGGTCTGGTCATTCTCGTGGCCTTCGCCAGTCCGGCGCGCGCCGCGGTCATCGACATCGTCTATATCGATTCGTCCGGATTCGGTTTCAACGACAACCAGGCGATCGCGCCGGTCGCCGGCAATCCCGGCAGAACACTGGGGGCGCAACGACGCAATGTCATGGAGGCTGCGGCTGATATCTGGGCCAGCCGACTGGACGCTGCGATTTCCGTCCGTGCCCGGGCTGATTTCGACGATCTGGAATGCGGGGAGGACACGACCCTGGGGCTGGGCGGAACCACCGGACTTTCGCGCAATTTCAACAACGCACCCAGAACCGGAATCAATTATCCAATTTCACTGGCTGCTGCGCTGTCCGGTCGGCGGTTCGAGGGCTTCCCTGAAGAGATGAGGGTCACCTTCAATTTCCGAATCGATGAGGATTGCCTCGATGGGGTTGACGGCTATTGGTACGGCCTCGACCCCGCCGTCCCACCGGCCGCCGGCACCATTTCGTTTCTGGAGCTGGCCCTGCACGAACTCGGCCACGGCCTCGGCTTCGCCAGCTTGACCAATCGCGATACGCGTGAGTTCCTCGGCAATCCACCGGCACCCGACATCATGTCAGAGTTCCTGTTCGGTATCGCCCAGCAGCAGACCTGGTCCGAAATGAACGCCCAACAGCGGGATGCCACGAGCCGCTCAGGCAGCAACCTGGTCTGGATCGGCGAGCAAACCAACCAGCGGGCCGCCGAACGGCTGCTGCCGCCCGGCTCCGTCCAGACCAGCCCGGCAATCGGCGGTCAGTCCAGCTTTCCAGCCTTTATCCAGGGATTCCCGCCTTTTCCACCGCTGAGCGGTCTGTCAGGCAACCTGGTACTTGTTGATGGCCCGGGCCTGACCGATCCGTCCGATCCATGGGCGCGGGCATTGGCCTGCGAGCCGCTGGACAATGCTGCTGAGGTTGGAGGCAACATTGCCTTGGTCCGGCGCGGCGACTGCACCTTTGCCCAGAAGTGGCAGATGGTGTTTGACGCCGGCGCCATCGGCCTGCTCCTGGTCGACAACCTGCCGGCAGGCAGCGCCGGGGCGATCGAACGTGATCGGGGGGTAGCCCTTGACCGGGTTTTGCCGATCCCGATCTGGTTCGTCCCCATGGCCACCGGCGACCTGTTTCAATCCGCGCTGCCCCTGAATGCAACCCTGGGTTACAACCTGGCGGCCGAGCCACGCGGCACGAACCAGGGCTTCGTCAACATGCAGGCCTCTCCAGACACCGAGGGCGCCAACGTTTCCCACTTCAGCAATACCATGCTTCCGCCCTCGCTCATGAACCCGTCAATCACCGGTATCCGGTTTGACGGTGATCTCGATTTTGTACCCGAATTCATGCACGACATCGGCTGGCCGTCCGAGGCCACCAAGCGAGCCCAGTACAGCGGCAACTGGTTCAATCCGGCCCGCGACGGTGAAGGCTGCCATCTGTCCATGGAACTGCGCCAGGAGCGGCCGCTGCTGACTTGCTACCTCTACCGGGATGGCGCGCAGATCTGGCTGATTGGTGTCGGCACCCATGAGGGCGACCGGTTCGAGTTTCCGGACATGTTCATCACCCGGGGTGCCGATTTCGGTACGGCTTTCGACCCCAATGACGTGGTGCGCCTCGAGTGGGGCGAAATCACCATGCAGATGCTCGATTGCAACACATCCCGGGTCTCGCTGAACCCGGAAGACCCGACGCTGGTGCCGTTTGTCAGCCTGATGACCAAATTGGTGCCGGCCGACTGCAATCTACGCGCCAACGAACAGGTCAACCGCGCCTTCAACGGCAGCTACTTTGACCCGAATCGCGATGGCGAAGGCATTCAGCTTTCCCGGGAAGGTGACGGAAACACCTGGGTGATGACCTTCTATACCTACCTGGACGGAGAGCAGGTCTGGGTCATCGGGGCGGGTACCCGCAGCAACAACCGGATCCAGTTCGATGAGGTGACCATCACCAGCGGTGGCCAGTGGGGCCCGGCCTTTGACCCGGATGACATCGAACGCACACCGTTTGGCGCGATCACGCTGGACATTCTCAATTGCGATGACCTGAACGTCACCATCAATGCGACCCTGCCGGAGTTCGAGTCCTCCCAGCGGACCATGACCCGCGTTGTACCGAGGGGTTGCTAGTGAGCGCCGCTTTGCGCGACATCCGCTATTTTTCAAAGCGCGAAGCGGTAGCATAGGAGTCATCAAGTCAATCGAGGAACCTGCGATGCGAAAACGTTTTCTCAAGTTGGCGAACCTTCTGACAGGCGTTCTGGTCGCGTCTTGCGTTTTTGCCGGTGCCGAATCGATCGACTATCCTTACCCGATAGAAATTTTCGAATTCACCAGTCAGTATCAGACCCTGGAAATGGCGTACATGGATGTGCCTCCGGCGCGGGACGAGCAGCTGACGCCGGCCGATCTGGAGGAGCCGCCCGAGCCGGTGGCTCCTGTCGAGCCAACCGACCCGGTGGAATCGCCGGAACCTGTCGACCAGGTCGCGCCGCTGGCCCCCCCTGAAATCCTGGAGCCGGCTCCCGACGCGCCTGTTGCCCTGCTGCTTCACGGCAAGAATTTCTGCGCTGCCTATTGGCAGCAAACGATCGAGTTTCTGGCGGACAAGGGGTTTCGGGTCATTGCGCCCGAGCAGGTGGGATTTTGCCGCTCATCGCTGCCGGAACGCTACCAGTTCAGCTTTCACCAACTGGCAACCAATACGGCAGCGCTGCTTGATGAGTTGGAGATCGAAACGGTCACCGTGATCGGCCATTCCATGGGTGGCATGCTGGCAACCCGTTTCGCATTGATGTATCCGGAGCGAAGCGATCAACTGGTGATGGTCAACCCCATCGGCCTGGAAGACTGGCTGGCCGAAGGGGTGCCCTACCCGACAATCGATGCTACATTCGAGGCGGAACGGAACAGGGACCTCGAGAGTATTCGAGCCTATCAGCAGTCCAATTATTACGACGGCGACTGGAACGAGGAATATGACTACTGGGCGCGCATGCTGGCCGCGACCTATGAAGGGCCGGACGGCGAGCGGGTGGCATGGAATCACGCACTGACGGCCGACATGGTGCTGACCCAGCCGGTGCTTTACGAATTCGGCAACCTCACGGTTCCCACCACCCTGATCATCGGCTTGCGTGACACAACGGCGATCGGGCAAGACCGGGTCGAGCCGGGGCTGGCGGCCTGGTTGGGAAATTACCCCCGCCTGGCGCGCGTGACCCGGGAGCGGATTCCCGGTGCGGATTTGATCAGCTTTGATGACATCGGTCACATGCCGCAGTTCGAGGCCACCGATCGTTACCTGGATGCACTGGAAGAGGTGTTACACCGGCACTAGCATGCGACGCAACAAGGCAAAAAAGACCCGCTTTGACAGCCCAGGCGTGCGAACACCCGGGTCTGGATTGCCAGCCGCCTTGATAGACTTGCTCATGATCAGTCGACCGTCCCTGAGGCCCAGCACTTCGTAGCCGGTCTTTTCGTACAACACGACAGCTGGCCGGTTGTCGGCGCTCACAGCCAGCTGCACGCGCGGATATCCAAGCTGGCTGGCGAACCACTCATAGTCCTGCAGAATCTGACGCCCCATGCCGCGCCCCTGATGTTGCGGTAATACGGCGATCATTTCCAGCCAGGCAGTGGCAGGACCGTGAACAGGGTTGATCATGGAAAACCCGACCATTTCGCCACGCTGTCGAAGCACCCGGATGCCTGAACTCCAGTTTTCCAGGCACCAGGCCATTTCCGCGGGTGAAAACCCAGGGAAACAGACCCTGAAAGTGGCCATGACATCCTTCCAGTCGCTGACCCTGCAAGTTGAAAATGCCGTTTCCATTTGGGGCTCCTATGGGTTCCCGATAGGCCGCCACACAGACAACCAAGGATTCAGCGCCTGCTAAAAAGAGGCCTGAATACAGCATGTTTTTACCATATTGAGGCTATTTGAATCCATCGTCTGTGCCGAACCGCCCAGAACAGGCAGCGCAAATTCAGGGCTCAGGATTGCTGATCGGGCATGAATCGGCCACTTCCGGCCAATTGAACTTACTGATCAGCAGACATTCAGCGCTCGCTCAGCACCGATGCCAGGACACGGGCCATGGCTCGTTCCTTCAGGCTTTGCGGTTCGTCCAGGCCCAGGCGGCCCAGTTCTTCAGGGTGGGCGGCCGGGCGACCGAAGGCCAGTGCCTTGAGCATCGCAAGACGGTTGTCCGCCAGTCCCTTGAGGTCTTTCAGAGCCGGGATCAGCCGTTGCTCGATCTCGGTAAAGTCACTGCCGAACGGATAGCTGGGGAAATTCTTGCGGTAATCGGCCAAGGTGTCTTTCAGCCAGGCAGGGTGGTTGCGGCGTGCTTTGGCGGGAATCTGCCAACTCCGGTCAAGCTTGCCGGCATTCTTGGCCCGGCTGACCAGATCGTCCTGGAACTGCGCATCCATGATGCCGACCAGCGCCTGGATGCATTCTTCATCGGTCTTGCCCCGCAAGTCGGCGATGCCGTACTCGGTAATGACCAGGTCGCGCAGGTGGCGTGGAATCGTGACATGGGGATATTCCCAGACGATACTTGAGCGACGGTCGTCACCACTGCCGCGGGTAGCGCGCAGCATCAAGGCCGAGCGCCCGTCGTCCATGGCGTGGGCCATGGC
>JBLRWT010000028.1:0-11328 GCA_047921095.1 Wenzhouxiangella sp.
AGATTGTCATTGTCGGTGCTGGCGTTTCCGGGCTTTATGCCGCGTGGCATCTGTCCGGCACCCACGAGGTGACGCTGCTCGAGGCCGATACTCGCCTGGGCGGCCACGCCGATACCCACCTGGTCGAGGACAACGGCGAGCAGATTCCGGTCGACTCCGGTTTCATCGTGTTCAACGAGCACCACTACCCGCTGTTTTCCGACTGGTTGAAAACGATGGGTGTGCCGTGGAAGGACTCCGACATGAGTTTCGCCGTGTCTGATCCGGCCATCGGCCTCGAGTACAACGCCGCCAATCTGAACCAGCTTTTCTGTCAGCGCCGCAACCTCGTCAACCCGAAATTTCTGCGGCTGGTGGCCGATATCGTGCGTTTTTACCGGCGCGCACCCGGCTTGCTGGCGACGCTCGATGATCGTCTCACCCTGGGCGACTGGCTCGACCAGAGCGGGCTCGGGACGATGTTCGCCCAACAGCACCTGTTGCCCATAGCGTCTGCCCTGTGGTCCGCGCCGATGGGGCGCGTACGTGATTTCCCGATGCGCCATCTGCTGGCGTTCATGGACAACCACGCCATGCTGAAGCTGTCCAACCGGCCCACCTGGCGCACGGTGGCCGGTGGCAGCCGGACCTACGTGGACAAGGCGCGACAGTGCAATGCCAGGATATTGACCGGCACGCCGGTGCGTTCCATCACCCGCCATGCCGATCATGTGCAGATTCGAACCGACCAGGACGAGCTCACCGCCGACGCCGTCATTCTCGCCTGCCACTCCGACCAGGCGCTTGGACTGCTCACGGACTCGGATCGGGCCGAACAGAGGGTACTTGGCGCGATCGGCTACCAGGCCAACGAAACCCTCCTGCATACCGACGAGTCCGTGCTGCCCCGCCTGCCGGCCGCCCGGGCCAGCTGGAATGTCCGTCGTGATCCATCTGATGGTGATCGGTGCCGGGTGTCGTATTACATGAATCTGCTGCAGGGGATCGAGTCCACTCGCCACTACATCGTCTCGCTCAACCAGGCCGAACTGGTCGACCCGGACCTGGTGCTTGCCAGGCGCACCTATCACCATCCGGTGTTCACGCCCGACGCGGTGCTCGCTCAGCGTTGCTGGAGCGACATCAACGGGCGCCGCCGAACCTGGTATTGCGGCGCCTGGTGGGGCTGGGGCTTCCACGAAGACGGGGTCCGCAGTGCGCACCGGGTGGTGCAACAGTTTGGTGGCAGCCATGCATGAGGCCTTGGCCAGCGGCACGGTCTGGCACCGCCGGACCAGCCCCCGGACACACGCTTTCCGCTACCGCCTGTATTTTTCGCTGCTCGATGTCGACCGGCTGAACGAGATTTTCGCCGCCAGCCGTCTGTGGTCACTCGAACGATTCAACCTGGTCACGTTCAGGCGCAGCGACTATCTCGGGCCACCGGACCGGGCGCTGGGTGAGGCTGTCCGGGACCGGATTCAGGCCGAAGCGGGGCTGCGGCCGGATGGTCCCGTGCTGATGCTGGCTCACCTGCGCCAGTGGGGCTGCTGTTTCAATCCCGTCACTTTCTACTTCAGCCACCATGACGGCGAACTGGCTTTCATCGTGGCCGAAGTCCACAACACGCCCTGGGGCGAGCGGCACGCCTACGTCCTCGATTGCCGGGGTCAACCGGGCCCAAACTATCGCTTCAGCTTCGACAAGACGTTTCACGTATCGCCATTTCTGCCCATGCAGATGGGCTATGACTGGCGTTTTCAGCTCGACGATCAGGGCCTGGGCGTTCACATGCTGGTGACCGAAGCCGGGCGAGAATGTTTTTCAGCCGGCATGAAGCTTGAATATCAGCCGCTGACAACACGCGCCATGGCCGCCATGCCCCTGAAGTTCCCGATGATCACGGCCAGGGTACTGGCCGGCATCTACTGGCAGGCGCTTCGGCTCTGGTTGAAGCGCATACCCATTTACACCCATCCGGACAAGGAGCCGGAGCGTCAATGACCCAGGCAGAAAAAACCGCTGACTTCCCCAAGACCACGGCTGGCGTCAGCCGCCTCGACTGCTGGCTGCGCTCGCGTGTCCTGCAACGCATGGCAGCCGTCACCCACGGGCAATTGGTGATTGACGATGCGCTGGGCGAGGTCCGCCTGGGCCGCGATGACGGTCTGTCGGCCCGCGTTCAGGTTCATGACATGAAATTCTGGCGGCTGCTGGCCACCGGCGGCAGTGTTGGTGCGGCCGAAAGCTACATGGCTGGTTGCTGGGACAGCCCCGACCTGGTGGCCGTCGTCCAGGTACTGGCCCGCAACCGGGATGTGCTGGATGACATGGAAAGTGGCGGTGCGCGACTGACCGGTTGGCTGCTCGGACGATGGCATGCGTTCAACCGCAATTCGCTGAACGGCAGTCGGCGCAACATCGCTGCTCACTACGACCTTGGCAATGACTTTTTCGCCACCTGGCTCGATCAGCGGATGATGTATTCCAGCGCTCTCTACCTGGATGAAAATGAGTCGCTGGAGCAGGCCCAGTTCAACAAGCTCGATCGTTTGTGCCGGAAGCTGCAGCTCAAATCCGAAGATCACCTGCTCGAAATCGGCACAGGCTGGGGTGGGCTGGCCATTCATGCGGCGGCAAATTACGGCTGTCGGGTGACCACGACGACCATCTCCCGTGAACAATATGACTACGCCTGCGCGCAGGTGAAAGCCGCCGGCCTGGAAGATCGCATCGAGTTGCTGATGCAGGACTACCGTGACCTGACCGGGCGTTATGACAAGCTGGTCTCGGTCGAGATGATCGAAGCGGTCGGGCACCATTACCTCGATACCTACATGGGCCGCATCGACAGCCTGCTCAAACCCGATGGCCTGGCCATGCTTCAGGCCATCACGATCGAGGATTTTCGATACGCGCGCTCGCTCAAGTCGGTGGATTTCATCAAGCGTTACGTTTTTCCGGGCAGCTTCATTCCATCGGTCAGTGCCATTACCAGCTCGATGGCGCGTGCGACCCGGCTCGGCCTGGTCGAACTGGCCGATCTCGGGCCCAGCTATGCACTGACCCTGAAGGCCTGGCGGAAACGCTTCGAGAACGCCCGCGACGAGATCACCGCGCTGGGCTTCGATGAAACCTTTCGCCGCCGCTGGCGCTTCTACCTCGCTTATTGCGAGGGCGGTTTCCGAGAGCGGGCCATCAGCAATGCGCACCTGCTTCTGGCCGGTCCGGCCTATCGGCCGGCTTCTCTGGCTGGTCTGACCGGTTCATGAGTCGTGCTTTTTACCTCAACCAGGGTCTGTTCCAGATCAGCTGGCCGGCCTGTGTCCTTGGTGCGGCCTACGGTGTGGTGTGGGCGGGATTGCTGGTCGTGACCGGTATGGCCTGCTGGCAACTCAAAGCCGCCAACCGTCATCGGCTGGACATCCGCATGGTCGGCTTGTGCCTGGGTGCCGGCCTGGTCCTCGATACGCTCTGGCAGCAATTGGGCCTGCTCGAGTTTGCCAGTCCCTGGCCGTGGCCGGGTCTGGCGCCGTTATGGATCATGCTGCTGTGGTTTGCCCTGGGCCTGGTCATCAACCATTCGATGCAATTTTTCAAGAACCGCCTGATGCTGGCCGCTGCCTTCGGCGGGATCGGTTCGCCCCTGTCCTACTATGCCGCCAGTCGTTTGGGCGCCGTGGAATGGCTGGCGCCGGCCTGGCAAGTGCTGCTGGCGGTCGGCTTGAGCTGGGCCATTCTGTTGCCGCTGCTGTTCTGGGTGGCGCGTGGTCCGGACTGGAACTCAACACAGACCGGGCCCGGTCTGGAACGGAGATTGATACTGTGAAGATTGTCGACGCGGCAGAAAAGCGTCTGGCGCCCGACTGGCTGATCCGTCAGGGCATCAGAAAGTTGCTGAAACGTCGATTGATCGACGAGGGTGATCGCTGCCCGGAGCGCCGTTCCGCCCGCGCCCGATCGCTGATCCAGGAGCTGGCCAGCTCCGAGATTGCCATCGAAACCGACGCCGCCAACCAACAGCACTACGAAGTACCGGCCGCCTTCTACCAGCTTGCTCTTGGTCCGAACCTGAAATACTCCAGCGCGTTATGGGCCGATGGGGTCAACACCCTCGAGCAGGCCGAAGTGGCGATGCTGGAGAGAAGCTGTGCCCACGCTGAACTTGCCGATGGTCAACGCGTGCTGGAGCTGGGTTGCGGCTGGGGTTCGCTGACCCTGTGGATGGCAACGCACTATCCCAACAGCCAGATCACCGCAGTATCGAATTCGGCCTCGCAACGGGCCTGGATCGAATCGCGCGCACTGGAATTGGGCCTGCACAATCTCAAGGTCCTGACTTGCGACGTCAACCAACTGACCCTGGAAGAACGCTTCGACCGCGTGGTATCCGTCGAGATGTTCGAGCATGTACGCAACTACCGCGAGCTTCTGCGGCGCATTGCCGGCTGGCTCAGGCCCGATGGCAAGTTGTTCGTGCATATCTTCTGTCACCGCGACCTGGTCTACCCGTTCGAAACCGAAGGCGATGACAACTGGATGGGTCGATACTTCTTCACCGGCGGCCTGATGCCGGCTGCCGACACGCTGCTGCACTTTCAGGACGACCTCGCTCTGGAGGACCGCCAACTCTACTCTGGCCTGCACTACGCCCGCACCGCGCGCGCCTGGCTGCGCAATGTCGATCAGCGTCGTCGCGATGCCAAGTGGGTGATGGATGAAATCCACGGCAGTCAGGGTGGCGTCTGGCTGCAGCGTTGGCGCATGTTCTTCATGGCCTGCGAAGAGCTGTTCGCTTACGATCAGGGCAACGCCTGGCAGGTGGCCCACTATCGTTTCTATCGTCGTTGATACATGATGTCATTGTGAGAATGTTCAATCGTATACTCAAAGGTGGGCTGAACACCAAGCTGGTCAGGGTCTTCATCCTGCAATTGCTGGCCATCAGCGTGGCGACCGTGCTGGGCGTCTACGGCGCCGCCATGATCGTCGAGCGCGTGCTGGTGCACGAGGCGCTCAAGGGCGAGGCCGAGCACTTCTGGGAGAACTATCGGGCCGATCGCAATTTCCCGTTGCCCAATACCAACAACCTGCGGGGTTACATGGCCCGCCAGAGTACCTATGCCGGGGTGCCCGAGTGGCTGCGGGACGAGGAGCCCGGCTTCCGCCGTGCAGTGGAAAACGCGGAATCGCGCCCGGTAGTCTTTGTCAGCGACCGGGGAGCCGATCGCCTTTACCTGGTGTTCGACGAAGTGCAGGTTTCAGCACTGGCATTCTATTTCGGCATCGCGCCACTGACCGGTGTTCTGTTGCTGATCTACCTGCTGACCTGGGTTGGCTACGTGATGTCGCGACGCGCGGTATCGACCGTCGTCAAG
Source organism: Wenzhouxiangella sp. (assembly GCA_047921095.1). Classification (GTDB taxonomy): domain Bacteria; phylum Pseudomonadota; class Gammaproteobacteria; order Xanthomonadales; family Wenzhouxiangellaceae; genus Wenzhouxiangella. The sequence continues at coordinate 5,358 of JBLRWT010000028.1, forward strand.
CTGTCTGACGCCGTGCGCAATTACGACTTCAACTCCGGTGGTTTCGAAAAATTCTCCGCCGAGGATTTCGGCGACGCGGCCGATTCGGAAGTCGTCACCCTGGTCACGGCATTCAACCAGTTCATCGACCGCCTGGAATCGTTCATCCAGCGCGAGCGCAACTTCACCCGCAACGCCAGCCACGAACTGCGAACCCCGCTGGCCGTGGTCAAGGCCAATCTCGAACTGCTGGCCCGCTTCGACGCCCCGGAAAAGCGCCAGCGCACGGTCGAGCGCATGGCGCGCACGGTGCGCGACATGGAGTCCATGCTCGAAACCTTGCTGATACTGGCGCGTGAAACCGAGTCCAAGCTGTCGTGCTCGTCGGTCGTCCTGAACGATCTTCTGGCCGAAGTGTTCGACCAGGTCCAGCGTGCCGTGCCAAGCAATGGTGTGGAAACCGGTACTCGCGCGAGCGGGCTGCTGGAGGTCGATGCACCGGAGCGCGTGCTGGCGATCGTGTTCACCAACCTGTTGCGCAACGCCCTGACCTACACCCCGCAAGGCCGGGTGGATGTCCTCATTGATCAGCATGGCGTCACCATCAAGGACACCGGTTGCGGCATGAGCGAAGCCGATCTCGAGCGCATGTTCGAACCGTTCTACCGCGGCCACGACCGCAGCAACGAAGGCTACGGCCTCGGACTTGCCATCGTTCGCCGCCTGTGCAGCCGCTTCGGCTGGGAACTCCACGCCGACAGCGAACCGGGCGTCGGCACCGAAATCCGCGTCGAATTCCCGAAAGCGCGCTTCAAGCCATTCGCCGAAAGGAAAACCGAAAAAATTGACTAACCGCGAAGACGCGAAGAACGCAAAGGAAAGAATAAAGAAAGTCGAACCGGGAGAACGATGTTGATCGGCTTTCTTTATGGTTATTGGTTTTTTAAAGAGCGAAAAGATTGGCTGCCTTTCCTTTGCGTTCTTTGCGTCTTTGCGGTTAGTGGTTCTTAGATCTTGCGGTTAGTCGCTTTTTTTGATCTTTGGTCGACTCCCCCCGGCCGGGAAACCCCGTATCATCTACCTTTCCCGATGATGGCCACAACTTTGAATGAGTCTTGAACAAGCCACGGCCCGGGCCGGGGCGAATATTGCGCTGGTCAAGTACTGGGGCAAACGCGATGCGGCACTGAACTTGCCGGCGGCCGGGTCGATTTCGATCACCCTGGCCGGGCTGGAAACGGAAACCACGCTCATTCCCCTGGCCGATCGGTCGGGCGACCGCTTGCGGGTCAATGGCGAACCGGCCGACTCATCACGCGTTTCAGGCTTTCTGAGCTTGATGCGCGAACTGGCCGGCGGCGGACCGGACTTTGTTGTCGACAGCCGCAACAATTTCCCGACTGGCGCCGGACTGGCCTCTTCGGCCTCGGCGTTTGCGGCGCTGGTGCTTGCCGCGGACAAGGTGCTCGGCCTGGGGCTGTCAGCGTCCCGGCTATCAGAGCTGGCCCGTCGCGGTTCAGGCTCGGCGGCGCGATCGATCTTTGGCGGATTTGTGGAGATGGCTGCGGGGGAGCGCTCGGATGGCAGCGACTGTGTCGCACGACCACTGCACCCGGAAGATCATTGGCCGCTCGAGCTGGTGGTGGCGATCACCGACGGTGGCAACAAGTCGGTGTCATCGACCGAAGGAATGAACCGAACCATGCAAACCTCGCCCTACTACCCGGCCTGGGTCGACTCGGTCCCTGGCGACCTGGACGAGGCCCGCATCGCGATTGAAGAGCGTGACTTCGAACGGCTTTCCGATGTGGCCGAACACAGCGCGCTGAAAATGCATGCCTCGGCCTTGGCGGCCCGACCCGGGCTGCTGTACTGGAACGCGGCCACGCTGGCCTGTCTGCATGAAGTTCGCGCCATGCGCTCGGCTGGTACCGGTGTTTTCTTTACCGTCGATGCCGGTCCCCAGGTCAAGGCCGTATGCCTGCCCGGGGAGACCGAAGCCGTGGCCGCGGCGCTGGAGAATATCGCCGGGGTGACCCGAATCATACGGACCGGCCTGGGGCCGGGCGCCAAGGTGCTTTCATGACAGCCGTAACCGCAAGGGCACCGGGCAAGGCAGTATTGCTTGGAGAGTACGCCGTGCTGCAGGGCGCACCGGCGCTGGCGATGGCGGTGGATCGTCACGCCCGTGTGAGCATCGAAGCCTGCGCATTGCGCGATTGTACTGTCAGTGCACCGCAGCTCGGGATCGATCCCATTGCCTTTCGGCCCAACGCGCAGGGTTCCCTGGACTGGGATGTCAGTGCGGCCGGCTGGCCCCGCCTGGAGCGAACCGCCACCTTGATGAGCTTTCTGCACGAGCAGGTGGTCAAGCACTGCGGCGACCCGGGTCCGTTCCGGGTGGTGATCGATACCGAAGATCTGTTCATGGGCTGGGAAGGCGAAAGGTTCAAGCTGGGCCTGGGCTCCAGTGCGGCCGTTGCCGTGGCGCTGGATGCCGGTCTGCGCCGGTTTGCCGGTGGTGAGGATGAGCCCGGTTACCTGCCTGCCCTGGATCGTTTATTGACGCCGTATCGGCACGGCCAGAGCGGGCAGGGCAGCGGTATCGATCTGGCAGCCAGCTTGTGGGGCGGTGTCATCCGCTTTCAGCGCATGGATGAAGAAATCCAGGTGCAGCGGCAGACCCTGCCTGAAAACGTCATTTTCATGTTCGTCTGGACCGGCCGTCCGGCCTCGACGCCGGAAATGCTGGCGCTTTATCTCCGCTGGCGCAAAGAGAGCCCCAAACACGCCGGCCGGATCGAGCAGGAAATGAAGGCCATTTGCCAGGCCGCCCAGCAAGCGATCATCGATGGCGACGGGGAATCGCTGGTCGAGCAATTTGGGGATTATGGCCGCGTTATGGGTACAATGGGCAGCTTGATGGGCGCTGATGTCGTCAGTATCGAACATGCCCGCATTCAAGCGGGGGCCAAACGCCTGGGGCTGGCGTACAAGCCTTGCGGCGCCGGTGCCGGTGATCTTGGCATGGTGGCCGCGACCGACCCGGAACGGTTGCGCAAGATGGGCGACTGGCTGCTCAAGCAAGGCCTGCCTGTCCTGCCGCTGGTCATCGATAACACCGGGGTGCAGGTGACGGCCGGATCAGCGGGCCAGGATTGAAACCGGAGTTTTCCAAAGCATGGAACGATCAAGAATACCGCATTTCTACAAAATGACCGTCAACGAGCGCGTGCGCACCGTACGTGATCGCGGTCTGCTGGGGCTGGAAGACTGCCAGACGCTGCAATCGGGTCGGCACACCCTGTCGGTGCAACTGGCCGACAAGATGATCGAGAACGTCATCGGCGTGATGGGTCTGCCGGTGGGTCTGGGCCTGAATTTCCTGATCAATGGCAAGGACTATGTCGTGCCACTGGTGGTCGAGGAGCCGTCCATCGTCGCGGCCCTGAGTTCGGCGGCCAAGCTGGCCCGTCTGGCTGGTGGTTTCAAGGTCGAGAGCCAGGATCCGCTGCTGATCGGCCAGGTCCAGATCGTCGATGTGCCCAACCCGGCGCGGGCCAAGGCGACGCTGCTCCAGCGCAAGAGCGAGATTCTCAATCTTGCCAACAGCCTGCACCCGAAAATGATTGCCCGCGGTGGTGGCGCCAAGGATCTCGAAGTGTTCATTCACCCGGCCCAGGGACCTGGCGGCGACATGGTCGTGGTCCACCTGCTGGTCGATACCTGTGATGCCATGGGCGCCAACCTGGTCAACACCATGTGCGAAGGGGTGGCCTCGCTGGTCGAGAACATCGCCGAAGGCCGGGTGTTCCTGCGCATTCTGTCCAACCTGGCCGACCGCGCCCTGGTCAAGGCCCGGGTCCGCATTCCCACCGGTCTTCTGACCGGCAAGGGTTTCGATGGCGAGCAGGTCCGCGACGGCATCATCGTCGCCAATGATTTTGCCCGCGTCGACCCTTATCGTGCCGCCACTCACAACAAGGGCATCATGAATGGCATCGATGCGGTCGCCCTGGCCACCGGTAACGACTGGCGGGCAATCGAGGCCGGAGCACATGCTTACGCGGCTCGCGGCGGTCGCTACACCTCGCTGACCACCTGGCAGAAGGCGGACAATGGCGATCTGATCGGCGAGCTTGAAATTCCGGTCAAGGTCGGCATCGTCGGCGGCCCCTTGCAGACCAACCCGACCGTGGCGCTGAACCTGCGCCTGCTCGGCGTCCAGTCGGCGCGCGAACTGGCTGAAGTCATGGCCGCAGTTGGCCTGGCCCAGACCTTCTCGGCCCTTCGCGCCCTGGTGACCGACGGCATCCAGCAGGGCCACATGACCCTCCATGCCCGCAGCGTGGCGACGGCAGCCGGGGTGCCGCAGGAGCACTTCGATACCGTGGTCGAACGCCTGATCGCTTCGGGGGAAATCAAGATCTGGAAGGCCGAAGAAATCATGACCGCCGTGCGCGAGCAGACCGTGCCCGGCGCACGTGTGGCCGCCAGTGAAACCCTGGAAGGCGAGTCACTTGGCGCGGGTCACGGCAAGATCATCCTGCTGGGCGAGCACTCGGTGGTCTATGGCCGTCGTGCCATTGCCGCACCCATCCCGCTGGCGATCCAGGCCCGGATCGAGGACACCCGGGAGGGCGTCGAATTGCTCATTCCGCGCTGGGGCGTGGAGCAACGCCTGGACTTCAACGCCAAGCGGCCGCCGTCGTTCACCCGCTCCATGGGCCGCCTGCTCAAATCCCTGGACCTTGACAAACGCGGCATGCGCATCGAAATATTCCCCAACGTCCCGCGCGCCATGGGACTGGGTGGTTCGGCCGCGCTGGCCGTGGCAGTGATTCGGGCACTGTCGATGCATTTTGGCCTCGACCTGGACGATGAACGGGTCAATGAACTGGCGTATGAATGCGAAAAGGTCGCCCACGGCACGCCGTCCGGGCTGGACAACACCCTGGCCACCTACGGGCAGTTCACCCAGTTTCGGGCCGGCGACAATCCGATGCGCGAGGTCATCACCATCGACCAACCCTTGCCGATCGTGATCGGCATGAGCGGCGTGGAAAGCCTGACCGCCCGTACGGTAACCCGGGTCCGCGAGGCGTGGACGAAAAATCCGAAGCTCTACGAGCGCATTTTTGATGAAATCGACACCCTGGTCGGCCAGGGTCTGGAATCGCTCAAGACCAACGACTACGAGACCCTGGGCGAGATGATGAACGTCTGCCAGGGCCTGCTCAACGCCATGCAGGTGTCGAGCTGGGAGTTGGAGGAATTGATCCAGATTGCCCGCAACAAGGGCGCGGTTGGCGCCAAGCTGACCGGTGGCGGCGGCGGTGGCTCCATCATCGCCCTGTGCCCGGAAAACAGCGCCGGCGTTGCCCGTGCCATTCGTGAAGCCGGATACCACGCCCTGGAGGTCACCATTGGCGGGACTTGAACAGGCCGGCCCGGCGCGCGTTGTCTCGTCCGAAGCCGAGTCCCTGATCCTGGTCGACCACAACGACCGCGAACTGGGCACCCTGTCCAAGGCCGAATGCCATGACGGCGAAGGCATCCTGCACCGCGCCTTCTCGGTGTTCCTGTTCGACGACCAGAACCGACTCCTGATCCAGCAGCGCGCCAGGGGCAAGCGCCTGTGGCCCGGTTACTGGGCCAATAGCTGCTGCTCGCACCCGAGGGCCGGCGAAGTCATGGACGAGGCCACCCGCCGCCGCACTTATGAAGAACTCGGCATCGAAGCCGACCTCGACTTCATCTACAAATTCCGCTACCAGGCCCACTACAAAGACCTCGGCTCCGAGCACGAACTATGCTGGGTCTACGTCGGCCGCACCCACCAGGCCAAAGTCCGCCCCAACCCTTCAGAACTGGCCGACTGGCGCTTCATCACCCTCGAAGAAGCCGATACCCTAATCGCCGACGAAGATGCCCCGGTGGCCCCCTGGTTCAGGCTGGAGTGGAAGGCGTTGCGGGACGAGCATCGGGAGAA
>JBLRWT010000029.1:0-11311 GCA_047921095.1 Wenzhouxiangella sp.
CATCAGTGTCAGCACGGCCAGGATTGAAGCCATGCCGAAGCCGGGCAGCCCCAGGCGGCCCGGCGCGATCAGGCTCCACCAGAACCAAAGCCCGGTGGCGAAAAACAGCAGGTGTTCCAGGTCATGGATCAGCCAGTATTCCAGCGCCAATTGGTAGGGCATCGGCAGGTGCCAGAACCAGATCACCAGGCCGTGGGCGATGAAGGCCAGCACCGGTGTGCGGCCGGAGACGCTGTAAATGTTCCCCAGCAATGGACCGATGCGGCGGCGTCCCGAAGGCGTCAGGGCCTGCATGAACTGCGGCATTGGCCGGGCCAGCAGCAGCAGGGGCGGGGCAACGGCCAGCAAAATCATGTGCTGGGTCATGTGGCCGGCAAGGCTGAGATGAGCCCAGTGTTCGACCGGGCCGACCAGGGCGATGAACAGCAGTATCCAACCGACGACGAACAAGGAGGGTCGCCAGATACTTGGCCGTTGGCGGGTACGGACCAGGCCAAAGACATAGATCACCAGACTGGCCAGCAGCGCCCAGAAGACCCAGTCGGTTGCCAGCTCTCCGACGCCATGAGCCCGGGCCGGCGCAACGGCCACGACCATCAACCCCAGCGTGATCAGCCCACGCAAGGCGTCACCATCAGAATGGGGAAGGCAATCATCACAACACCTAACAATGAAAACAGCAGAATCGCGCCTTCCAGCCAATAGCGGAAACGGTAGGTAGCTGGCGGTTCATCCGCCGCTGGCCGTGGCGGCCGCTTGCGCCATAGCACCAACAGCACGAGCAGTGCGCCAAGGTGGGCGAGGCTGAAGGTGATCAGCATGACAGTGACCGGATTGAGCAGCCCGGCCTGATCGCTGATCTCGATATGTTGGCAACCCAGGGAGTAGCCGGCATACAGGAAGACAAACGCGCTTGCCCAGACCACCAGGCCCGCGACCGTGCGCAACAATGGCCCAATGCTTAACTTTGCCGACCTCATGCCGGGCTTCCCAGCAGGGCCGGCAAGCCGTGAACCAGGGCCAGGCCAACCACGGTGACCAGGGCCGAATAAATGGCCCAGATCCGGGTCACGCGCAGATCGAGGCTGCGTCGCGGCGAGATAAAGCCTTTGACATATCGAAGGGCCGCAAAGCCGGCCAGGATGGCCGACAGCAGCACATGCAGGGCGCAGTAGCCGATCAGGAATGTCGATACGGCCGCGTAGGCATGGCTGGTCGGTGCCGGTAGATAAAGCGCGATCTGCGCCAGGCAGCCGGCACTGCTCAGCAGGCCCAGCACTATCGCGACAAACAGACCGGGCAAGGGCGTTTCATTGCGCCCGTTGGCCACCACTGCGCGATGGTGACCCAGCGCGCCAAGAACAGCCAGGGCGCCTGTCGCCGTCGGTAACAGCCATTCGCTCTGGATGAGTTGCGGCGGTGGCCAGCCCGGGCCGACAGCCCACAGGTACAGGTAACCGAACAGCAGGGTGATATAGAACGTGCCATTGACCAGCAGGCCGGCGATCATGCCCCACCAGCCCGGGGCGTCGTGGACCTGGGGATGAAGCGGCAGCATGAGGCCGTGGCCGGCATCCTGGTCCGGGAAATCGCGGTCCAGTCCATTGGCCCAGGCCCAGCGCAGGCCGCTGACCAGGGCGGCAATCGCTCCCAAAGTGGCGATCAGGTACTGGCTGAACAGAAAGCCGAGGAAAAAGACCGCCAGCGCGGAAGCTGTAATGAGCGGCAGGTAGGTCGGTCCTGGCAACAGGATGATCTGGTCGGGCTTGCCGCTGATCGGATGAACGCCAAGGGTTTCCATCCAGTTGTTGCGTGTCCTTGAAAGATAGCCGCGCCCGGCGTGGATATTCTCGACCAGGTCGGGATGGTCCCACAGTGGCTCGCGACTATCGATGGTCGGCAGGCTGGCGAAGTTGTAGGGCGCAGGTGGATGCGCCAGGGTCCATTCCAGCGTCCCGGCCTTCCAGGGGTTGGTCGGGGTCCGTGCGCCCGCTTTCGCCTGCACGATCAGGTCAAGCAGGTAGGTCGCAAAGCCGATGGTCAGGACAAAGCCGCCGACCGTGCTCAGCAGGTTCATCCACTCCCAGCCAAAGCCTTCGCCGTAGGTATAGACACGGCGCGGCATGCCGGCCAGGCCGGTCAGGTGCATGTGGAAAAAGGTCAGGTTGAAACCGATGAAAATCAGCCAGAAGGCAATGATGCCGCGGCGCTCGGAAGCCGCCTTGCCGGTGAACAGCGGCATCCAGTAACAGGCCGCGGCCAGCAACGGAAAAACGAAGCCGCCGATCAGCACGTAATGCAGATGTGCAACGACGAAGTGAGTGTCATGAGCCTGCCAGTTGAACGGCACCAGCGCCAGCATCACGCCGGTCAGCCCGCCCAGAACGAAAATGAACAGGAACCCGAACAGGTACAGCATCGGCAGACGACGCACTGGCCGGCCTTGCCAGAGCGTGGCCAGCCAGGCAAAGAACTGGATGGCGGTCGGGATGGCGACCAGCATGCTCGCGGCCGAAAAGAACACCAGCGCCAGGTGGGGGATTCCGACCGTGAACATGTGGTGGACCCAGAGCCCGAAGCTGATCACGCCGGTGGTGATGATGGCGACAACCACCCACTCATAGCCGACCAGCGGCCGGCGGGCGAAAGTGGGGATCATCATGCTGACCACCGCGGCACCCGGCAGAAAGATGATGTAGACCTCGGGGTGGCCGAACAGCCAGAACAGGTGCTGCCAGAGCCTTGGGTCGCCGCCGAGGTTTGGGTCGAAGAACGGCCAGCCGAAAGCGCGCTCGATTTCCAGCAGGACCGAGGCCAGGATCAGCGGTGGAAAACCGACCACCATCATCAACGCGGTAATCAGGATGTACCAGCCAAACAGGGGCATGCGTGAAAGTGACATGCCGGACGAGCGGACCTTGAGTACGGTCGCGACCAGTTCGATGCCGAAGGCGATGGCCGAGACCTCGACAAAAGTGACGCCCAGCAGCCAGACATCGGCATTGATGCCTGGGGTAAAGGGCTCGCTGGAGAGCGGCGGATACATGAACCAGCCGCTGTCAGGCGCAACACCTGCCAGCAACGAGCCGAGCAGGATCAGGCCGCCAAACAGGAAACACCAGAAGCCGAAGGCGCTCAGTCGGGGAAAAGACAGATCGCGTGCGCCGAGGAACTTGGGAATGAAATACAGCGACAGGCCTTCAATCAGCGGGATGGCGAACAGGAACATCATCACCGTGCCGTGCATGGTGAAGATCTGGTTGTACACCTCGTGATCAAGAAATTCGTTGCCGGGAATGGCGAGCTGGGCACGCATCAGCATCGCCAGCAGCCCGCCAATGACGAAGAAGAACAGGCTGACCTTCATGAAGCGCAAGCCGATGACCGAGTGGTTGACGGCCGACAGCCGCCCCCAGCCTGGCGGGGTCGAGAACAGGCGATGCAGTTCGGCCTGGTGCTCGGCCGGTTGACCCGGGTTCGAGCTCATGGCATCGATTCCAGTAGCTGTGCCAGCACCTCCACGGTTTTCTCATCCAGCTCGGCATGGTCGGGCATCAGGTTGCCAGGCTTGATCTGTTGATGATGGGAAATCCAGCGGCGCAGGCTTTCGGGGGTATTCGGCAGCGTACCCGCCCCCAACGCGCTACGGCGCGGCAGGGTGGCCAGGTTGGGTCCCACCAGGTCGTAGGCGGTGCTGAGGCTGTGGCAATCGGCACAGTGGGTCTGGAAAGCGGCGCGACCGGCCGGCTCTCCGGCCTCATAGCGCGTCAGGCCCGCCAGTCCGTCGATAAAGACGTCAAAATCCGCCGGCTCGTGCACATGGACCTCGAACGCCATGCGCGCATGCTGTGCGCCGCAGAACTCCGCGCACTGGCCGCGAAAGGTGCCGACCCGGGTCGGTTGCAGCCGCAGCGTGTTGACGTGGCCGGGGATCGCGTCCAGTTTTCCGCCCAGCACCGGCACCCAGAATGCATGGATGACATCGGCGCCGGTGATCGCCAGATCGATGGTCTGACCCACTGGCAAATGAAGTTCGTTGGCGGTATGGAAAACCGTTCCGTCCGGACCCGCATATTCGAACTGCCACCACCACTGGTGGCCCGTCACCCGGATTCTGACATCCGGCTCACCGATCGGCAGCATCGAATGTCCCGAGCGGACGCCGTAGACCAGCAGAGCGGTGACGACGACCAGCGGCAGCACCAACCCGCCCAGGATGATGATGGTGCGGCCAGACAAAGCGGTTTGGCCGGAGCCGCGACGATATACCGCATGCAGCCAGAATACCGTCATCATCAGCACAAAAAACCCAGTGCCGACCATCATGACCAGGCTGATCCAGGCAATGTCCGTAGCGGCCTGGCCAGCCGGATCCAGGGTCGACATCATGCTGCCGTTGCAGCCTGATAACATGAGTGTGAGCACGCTGATCAGCCTGGCTGTTGGCCGGCCGACTGAATTCCCGTGATCGGCCCTGTCAACATCAGCACAATGTGAGCCCCCACCCGACGGAGATAGCCGATGTCCAGTGAGCCGCGTCCGAAAGAGGATACCGAAAGTCGAATCGCGATTGCCGATCACCCTGTCCATGGCATGGTGGTGAACTTTCCGATTACCCTGCTGATGGTGCTGGTGGTTTCCGACCTGGGCTGGATCATCACCGGCGATCCTTTCTGGGCCCGGCTTTCGCTTTGGCTGGCCGGCGGCGGTGCCGTCATGGGGCTGTTTGCCGGATTGATCGGCACGGTGGAGTTGCTGCTGATCCCCGGCGTTCGTCGGCGCGGGACCAGCTGGAACCATTTCATTGCCGCCACCACGCTCATTTCGGTCGCATTCACCAACTGGTTCCTGCGCCTGGCCGGACCGGCCGAGATGATTGTTCCGTGGGGCGTGTCGCTGAGCGTGCTGGGGGCCTTGCTGGTAACGGTTGCCGGTTGGCTCGGCGCGAGTCTGGTCTTCGATCACAAGATCGGCATCGTCGATGCCGACGGCGATTGAACCGGCTTGACAAGACATCACAGTGGCTTCCCTGTGACCAGGTAGATCACCGTGGTGGCAATGAAGATGACCGGAACCAAAAGCAGGAGATGAGCGAAGGGACGGCGAAAACCTGGCGCCCTGTAAAGCAGGCCCATCAGGTGACCGAAGTAAATGTGCAGGAAAACCATGGCGCTGACGGCAAACAGTTTCAGCACCATCCAGCCACCGAGAGAGGCAGCCAGAAAAACCAGGATCGTTCCTGATGCGATGGCGATGACCGCCGCGGGCGAAGCCAGGCCGACGAAAACCAGACGGGTCTTGCTGCGCAAGCGCCGAAATGCGTCATCGTCGGTGGTTCCGACATGCTCGGCGAACAGCCCCGGCAAGTACAACAACCCCGCGCTCCAGATCACGATGGCCGAGATATGAATCAGTTTGACGGCGACGTAGGCATTCACCGGTCCTGGTCCCTCTCAATTTCTCAGACGGTTGATCTCCGTAACGGCCGGTGGCCTGCCGGCAACCTGTCCGTCGCCATCCATGGTACCTGATGATGGTTCTTGCGGAGTTTCAGTTGGGCCGAGTTCCCCGGAAAAGAAGCCATTGGCGCCCAGGCGTGCAGTACCGACGATGATGCAACCAAAGGTATAGCCCCAGAGCAGGATCGTCACGGAGATGTAGAACGGGCCATAGACATCCTCGAGCTGCATGCTCGGCGCGTAGGAACGAAACAACTGGTCGGCCGCCAGAATCAGGGCAGTGGCGAAAAAGGCTTCCGGCAGAACTTTTCTGAACGCCACCGAGCGATTCGGCAGCCAGTGAAAAGCAAAGCACATCAGGCATGACACGACAATGAACGCCAGCACGTAGTAGGAGAAAACAAAAACGGTCTGTGCCGGGACATCAGGTCGAAGGTGGCCAAGACTGGTCGTCACGAAGTGCAGGACCCCGGCCGCCAGAAGTGCCAATGCCCCCAGGGCCAGGACCAGGGTCGTGCCGATGATCTGGCTGCCGACGAAGTTGCGTGGTGCCTTGACGCGATAGGCACTCTCCAATGCGGCTTCGAGGGCAAAGAAGAGGGCCGAACCAGCCCATGCCAGCAGCACGAGGGCCACGACCTGGTAGATCCCGAGTTGCTTGATATACAGGGTGAGGTTCCGGACTATCCACTCTTGCGAGACTGGAAAGAATTGCTCAAGGGCCAGCAGGAAAGTATCGTGGAATCCATCGATCGGCAGCGCAGCCGTGAAGCTGACCAGGAGAACGATCAGCGGAAAAATCGACAGCAGGAAAGCAAAAGTAAAGGCAAACAACAACAGCGTGGGTTCGCGGCAAAACAGCCAACCTGCGGATCGGACAAACGCGCCCGGACGCCCCGGAAGCGCGTTTTCAAGTCTCTCGCCCGGCGTGAACCAAGGCCGCAATCGCCGATAGCGCGCCGCAAGCACGCGCCTGACACCCCGCCGTGCCATTGGCCGGCTGGAGGCTGGCTCGGGTCCGGTCATGAGTGCTCGCGGCTGACAAGCCGATCCGGAGCCGTCACCCTAAACAAGCCAGCGCAAGATCGGCAGCACGCCCTTGAGTGGAGAAGGTCCGGCGGGGACTACAGCCCGGGTCTGGTCGAGAAGGAATCCGGTGAGAAAGGCATGGACGAGCGATTGCGGCGAACCAAGATAGTTGTCTACGCCTTCTCGAAGCCGTTGCTGGTGGTGGCGGAAACTGTCCTGGCGCCGATGGATACGGTCGACAACCTGGTCGCGTTCCTTGCTCGTGGCTGCTATCTGCTTAATCATTGGTGTCCTTGTGCTGCCCGGGAAGGATGTCGGAAATGGCAGTCAGGAGCTCGGGGAAAACAAGGTTCTTTGACAGCCGGCGTATCCACAGCCAGAGCAAAATACCGAGCACGATATTTGCGATGGCGAACAACAGCAGGGCCAGCGGGGCGGAAAGTATGCCCGCGCTGGTCAGCCACAGCCCGAGGGCGAAGTTAAGCAAGGTCCATGTGGCCGGCACGAGCAGGGCGAGCACAAGCCCGCCGCCGACGATCAAGGCCAGGGACCGGCCTGCCAGGCGACCTTCCAGAGCCAGCAGCTCCAGAAAGTCACGTGCCATGTTCGAGGCGGTGTCAATCAGCTCCCGCAGTTCGTCGACAGCCCGCGCCTCGGCGCTCGGCTCACCCCCAGCTTCCTCGGTTGGGCGGTCCTCGTTGATGCGTTCCCCGTCGGGATCGGACTCCTGGTGAACCTTGACAACTTTCTGCGGCTGCATCTCTTACCTCGTCATTTCGATGCCTGGTGCGGAGCCCACTAGCGTTTGCGTGTCATTGCTGAAAAGATGGTGCCGGCCGCGAACGCCAGGCCAAGAGCCGCGAGGGGGTTTTCATGCACATAGTCGGTTACGCTGGCCAGCAGGTCCTGCGAGCGTTCCTGCGCCTGTTCGCCGGACCTGCGAACACGCTCCTCGGCCTCGCCGGCACGACGTGCTGCCGAATCCACGGCTTCATGGGCTCGATCAGCGAGTCGGTCGGTGGTTTCGTGTCCTCTACCGGGTTGGGTCGGGTTTTCCATAAAAAGCCTCCTGATGAATTGATCCAGAACCCCTGTGATTAGCATACGCTGCTTGGCGCAGTTCGTCGACAGGTGTCCGCGCGAAGTGCCATTCCACCAGAACCTATCAGGCCCCGCCTTAACGTGGGTTATCGCAGCGCAAGTATTTATGTAATGCAATAGGAGCCTATGTATGCCAGATGGCATTAGTTTTGTTGGGCTTTAGTAAAGCGGTTTTATCCAAGCGGAGTGTTGAGCGATATGAACGCAAAAATGGTTATTGGAATTGTCTTGCTGGTTGTCGGTTTGATCCTTCTTTATCTCGGATTCCAGTCGGCGGAAGGCCTGGACGACCAGGTTACCGAAGCAGTTACCGGTGAATACACGGATAGCACCGTGTGGTACTGGGTTCTCGGAGCCGCGGCAGCTATTGGCGGCATTGCCCTGATGGTCATCCCGAAGTGATCCGAAGTGATCGGATCCTCAAAGGGATTTAATCTTCGTCGTCCCAGCCGTAGTCGAAGGTAATTTCCTCGTCCTGGCTGATCGGGCGAACTGCATACAGGTCGTTACCCCACCAGTCCGCATTGGGCTGGGTGGAATGGTTGAGGAAGCGCATTTCGTTGTTGCCGTCGATTCCCTCCCAGCGATTGCGCTCCTCGTTCCAGATCCAGAGCACATGCATGCCGTCGTCCAGGGTGAATTGACCTTCGTAGGTGCCGATAAATTCCTCGTCAGCAATCTCACGGCGGGCAAACAAGCCGCGTCCATGGATGCTTGAACTGGATACGTAGGCGACGGGGTTGCCGTCATATTTGCGCTTGGTCATCGGGCGGTCGGAGCTTCGGGTTGGCGGAGTCGTAGCGAATGCTACCGCAATTTCTTGTTCTGGTGGGCAGGCCGACCGCGAGCTCAACCGCCAGTCTTTCCAGTGCCTGAGGGGTCAACGGGTAAAAATTGACCTGGTCGCCGGCTTCGATCCGGGTCCAGGCGAACAGGCCGCATTCGGCGTACACCTGCTCGGTCAGGCTGTCGGGTCGGTCGATCGGGCCGGCGTTCTCGATGACACACTCACGCTCGGGGTCATGGTCCAGGTCGGTGTCAATCTGCCAGGGTATGCCATGGTTGTCGAGCAAGGCGCACAACGAGCGAAAGGCGCGGACCCAAAGCGGGTATTCATCCGGCTCACCCGGGTACTGGTCAAAGCTGACGAAGCGAATGACCACAGCCTGATCCGGATGCCAGGCGGCTTCAAGCCTGGCCGGCAGCGAGAATTGGAGGCGCTCTTCATCGCTGACCAGCACATGTTCCACCACTGGCCAGAACGGACCCATGCCCGCCGTATCCATCTGGACGTGCTGCAGGGCCATCAGGTCACCCAGGGTCAGCAATTGGCCGTGGACGGTATCGAAACGGGTTGTCTCGGCCAGCACGGCCTGCGCAGGCGGGCTGACGCCGCCTGCCTCAAAAAGCGTTTCCTCAAGCCTTGCGCGCAAGCGTTTCGACGGGCCTTCGGGACCAACAAGCAAAAGGGGTACCGCCAGGAATCGCCCATCAGGCGGCTTGTCCTCGGCCCGTAGCCGGGCATCTGGCAGCCGGCCATGGTGGGCTCCGATCGCCAGTACCTGGCCCTTGGTGCCGTGTTCTCTGATGGCCGGTTGAGCCAGGTCGCCAAGCGCTGCCCATGCCTGAAAGCCCGGCCTCAACAACCCCGATGGCTCCAGCAGGCTTCCGCCCACGATCAGCATGGCCTCGAGAGCCTCGGGCTCGGCGCGAGCGAGGTCTGCAGCCAGGGCGGCGGCCAATCGCTCGCAATCGGCGCGGGTCAGAAACCTTGAGCCGGATGACCCCGGCTGAATTTCAAAAATGGCCAGAAGGCGGATATGATGCAGGGCCTCTTTCATCATAAGATCAGGTTCGATTGCTTTGGATAAGTCCGAAATCAGCTGGAACGTTGCCCTTTACGAGCAACTGGAGCGCGACCAACTGTACGACATGCTCGCCGCCCGTGCGGCCGTGTTTGTCGTCGAACAGAACTGTCCTTACCAGGACCTTGACGGGCTGGATCGCCACGGCATTCACGTGCGGGCTGTCGATGCAGGCGGTCAGGTGCTGGCCTATGCGCGCATTCTGGGTCCGGGGCGCCGCTTCGAAGAGCCGTCCATTGGACGTGTCCTCACCACCGCCACGGGCCGTGGTCGGCGGCTGGGACGTGAATTGATGCAGCGCGCGCTGGCCGAAGCCGAGCGCCGGTTTCCCGGCCAGGCCGTTCGTATTTCAGCCCAGCAGTATCTCGAAAAATTCTACATCCAGCTGGGGTTCACGGTCGTGCGGGGGCCCTACCTGGAGGACGACATCCCGCACCTGGAAATGCTCCGTCCGGCAGACTCAAAATAGTGAGAATGGCGACTTGCCACCGCCTCCGCCACCACCGCCCCGCCGGCGACGCCTCATGCGCGACAGCAGAGCCTGTTCGCGATTCTTGATGAAATCGGCGCGGTTGAGCTCGGAGGGGTCGACGCCTTTTCGCTTGGCCGCGGCCTCGCGATACTTGACGAAATCACGATAAGCGTCGATCTCGGGCTTCAGTTCGCGGGTCAGCAGTTCGACCATGATCGCGTCGTCAAGAAATCCGACGCCGGGAATGTGATCGGGAATCAGGTCTTCAGGGTTGTTGAAGTAGGCGAGTGCTGCCAGCACGCGCTTCTGGCCGACTTCCTTCATGCCCCAACCTTCATCCTCCAGCATGTCGATCAGAACCTGCAGCTGACCGAGCCGGGTGCGGATGTAGTCGGCTTCAACCGTCTCATCGACCTGTCTGAGAAGATTTCGGGCAGCGGTAATGATGACATCCCGCGCGTGCTCTTCGGTACTGGCCATGGCCTGGCGGGCCAGGTTGCGAAAATGTTCCAGATCCTTCTCGGTAAAATCCAGGGTGACGCGCAAGCTCATTGCAGCTTTCCTTTGTGTTTTGGTTCTTCTATGATCAATGTTGGGGTTATCAGGTATCGGGTCAATAGACTAGAGCGGTATTCGCTGCGGGTCAATGTCGGCATGTGCCGGCGGTCAGGCGGCGACAACGAAAAGCGCCACGCAGCAGCCAATGCCCAGTAGCCAGCTCAGCGACCGGAGCCAGTGCAGATCAGCCAGGTAGCAGGTGGCGTAGCTCAGTCGGGCGGCGATGAAGGCAATTGCGATTGCATCGATCACGCTTGGAGTTGCGCCGGCCAGGTGAGCAATGATGACGCCAGAGGCAAAAAATGGCAGGGCTTCGAAACTGTTCTGCTGAGCCCACCAGGCACGCTTGCGATAGCCTTCGACGCTCTGATACCAATCGCGCGGGCGTCTGTTATTGAAATTCCTGCTACCGACCTTCGATATGCCTGCCAGAAAAAATGGCATGACCGAAGCGATCAGCACGCACCAGAAAGCAATGGTCATGGATGAATCCCTCAAAAAATCCCGGATAGTCCGCCTGCCCATGATAAACCAGACCGTCGCAGGCGAAGTGGGTAGAATCGCATTTGATTTTCTTCAAGGCCTCCTGCCATGAATGCAAGCCTGACCGTCGACCCCCGCCTGGACGACTTTATCCTCATCACCGAGGTGGCCGAAGGCGCGCGCCTGGCCGAGCCCATCTTTCGTCGCAAGTTTGGCGAGGCTGTGCCGTCGTTCGGGCATCACGTGCTGGCACTGTATCGTCATGACGAGACCCACTGGATGCCGGCGACCTACGTGAAGTACTGGTCGCATGGTTCCGTCATGATGTCCGGCGGCGCCTGCAC
>JBLRWT010000030.1:0-11037 GCA_047921095.1 Wenzhouxiangella sp.
ATACGTCCTGGCTTTTCGCGGCTGTCCGCCTGCCGCTGGCGGTCGCTGCGAGTTCAGAACGGCCAGGTACAGCCAGGCAGCGCCGTCATCATGGGAAGGCTCACGTTCTGCCACCCATTCCAGCAACCGCTCGACGCGAGGCAGATCAGCCAGAGCCATGAAGTCATCGGAATGGGCCGCGATCCAACTGGTCCAGGTCGTGGCAAGCACGTAGACCGCGTCAAGGTCTCCACTGAGCAGATGCGTCGTTCTGGCTTCGAGATCTTCAACATGCAAGGTGTTCAGCCCGCACAGTCGCGACGAGTGGGCACAAGCGCCAGCGCGGGCATGATCCAGGGCACGGCGAGTCAGTTGCTGCTCGGTCTTCTGCTGGGCATTGCCAAAAAGTGTTGCATAGGTCGTGGTCAGACGGGCCGTGGTCAAAAGTAGAGCGGCGTCATCGGGGCGCGATTGCAGACGAGCCTCCAGCAACAACAGGTAGGCCGGCAGACCGGCTTCCACGGTCGAGGGGTCATCGTAGCTGCGGATGGCGCTTTCAAGATCATCGGCAAAATTGACCGCAGCCCGGTCCAGCAAGTTGACACAACCACCAGCAAGCAGCGTCGCCGTCATGGCGACGACGACAGTCAGCTTTGCCAGTAGCCGGTTTCTCACGGCGCCTTGACGACGAGACCGGCGGCTTCAGCTGTATTCTGCATCAGCGTGGCGACTGTCATCGGGCCAACGCCGCCCGGCACCGGCGTGATCCAGGCTGCCTTTTGCAGGGCGCGTTGAAAATCAAGGTCACCCCGAATCTTGCCGTCGTCTCCGCGGCTGATTCCGATATCCACCACAACCGTGCCGGGCTGAATCCACTCCGGGTCGATCAGGTCAGGCTTTCCAACCGCCACACAAAGCAGATTGGCGGCTTTCACATGCTTGGCCAGGTCGCGTGTAAAGCGGTGGGCGATGTTGACCGTGGCGCCGGCCAGAAGCAATTCCAGCGCCAGCGGTCTGCCAACAATATTGGACGCTCCGACCACCAGTGCGTCCATGCCCTTGGCATCGATGCCATGAGAACCAAGCAGGGTCATGACGCCGCGGGGGGTGCACGGCCTCAAGCCGGGATCGCGCAACGCCAGCCGTCCCATGTTGATCGGATGAAATCCGTCAACGTCTTTATCAGGGTGGATTCGCTGGGTCACGGCGCGTTCGTCAAGATGGCCGGGCAATGGTAGCTGGACCAGGATGCCGTGGATGGCAGGATCTTCGTTCAATTCGTCGATCAGCGCCAGCAACTCGCCACGTCCAGCCCCGTGCTGCAGTCGAACGCTTCGCGAGGCAATGCCGGCGCGCTCGCAGGCCCGGACCTTGTTGGCAACATAAACTTCCGAGGCAGAATCATCGCCCACCAGGATGACCGCGAGACCCGGTCGGCGACCGCCCCGTTCGCAATGAGCCGATACCGCATCAGCCACGTTGCCGATGAGGCGTTCGGCGATGACCTTGCCATCAAGAATTTGTGCGTTGGACTTTTTCACAAGGGCGACATTGTACCGGTTAGGGGTTAGGATTGAGCTTCGAATTCAGCCACCAGAGGGTTATCGTGAATATTTTCAATTATCATTTCACCGGGCTGCGTGGCGAGACCTTGCGTCTCGAGCGCTTTAGAAATCAGCCTATTCTCCTGGTCAATACGGCATCCGAATGCGGGTTTACGCCGCACTACACCAAGCTGCAGCGAATCTACAACGATTATAACCAGTCTGGACTGGTGGTTATCGCCGTTCCCTGCAATGACTTTGGCGAGCAGGAACCGGGCACCGAGGAAGAGATCGCGAACTTCCTCGAGACCGAATACCAGGTGACTTTTCCGGTGACTGCGAAACAGTCCGTGATCGGCAGGGGCATTCATGCACTCTATCGCGACTTGCTGGAACAGTACGGCACCGACATTTTGCCACGCTGGAATTTTCACAAGTACCTGTTCGATCGGAAGGGCGAACTGGTCGAGCACTGGCCGGGCGAGGTTCCGCCGGACGATAGCGCCGTCATTCACCAGATCACCCGCAACCTGCAGTCCTGGTCCTTGTGACCGTGGCCTTCAGCGGATATCGCAGGTCCGGCAGGCGGGATCCCGAACCAGGCGGATGCTGCGAAACGCCGCATCGAGCGCGTCGTAGATCAGGAGCCGCGAACGCAGCGGCCGGCCGATATCGAGCAGCAGTTTCAACGCTTCAGTGGCCTGAAGCGACCCGATCACGCCAGGCATGACACCCAGTACGCCGGCCTCGGCGCAATTGGGTGAATCCTCCGCGCTTGGGGGCTCCGGAAACAGGCAGCGGTAACAAGGTGACTGTCCGTCACCGGCCTGAAAGACCGCCACCTGTCCGGAAAATCGCAGAACGGCGCCGTATACCAGTGGCTTGGCGTGTCGAATGCAGACTTCGTTCAGCAGGTAACGTGTCGGGAAATTGTCAGAGCCATCGATGACCACATCAACCGGCTCGACCAGGCGATCAGCATTGCTCTCGTCAAGACGTTCTGAGACAGGGTCGATCTGCACGGCAGGATTCAGCGCAGACAGGCGTTGGGCCGCTGATTCGGTTTTCAGGTGGCCGACGAGGGAATCGCTGTGAAGAATCTGGCGCTGCAGGTTGCTGCGCTCGATCCGGTCGGCATCAACGATCGTCAATCGGCCAACGCCTGCTGCTGCCAGGTAAAGCGCTACCGGCGAACCCAATCCGCCAGCACCCACGATCAAAACGTGGCTTTCGACGAGGCGGCGCTGACCGGCCGGGCCGACCTCGGCAATCGTCAGGTGACGTCCGTAGCGCTCGTTGAAATCCTTGTCCGGCATGTCGACTTGCTCGACCGGGAGACCGGCAGCACGCCAGGCAGCAAAGCCACCACTCAGACTCGACACCCGGTCGTAACCGAGCCGGCAGAGGCTGAGTGCCGAGCTTTTTGATCGGGCACCGCCGGCGCACATCAGGATCAGCCGTCGGGACTGATCCGCAATCCTGTCGCCAATCTCGAGTTCCAGCGTGCCGCGATCCATGATCAGGGCGCCAGCCGCTGTGCCGGCCGCAAGCTCATGGTTCTCGCGGATATCGATGATGGTGGCGCCCTGCTCTTTCAGTCTGAGCGCCTCCTGCGGAGCAACCTGCTCGACCTCTTCGTTCAGCGAGTCGAGGTCGGGGCGAAGGCGCTCACTTGCGGCTTTTTTTTCGTCGTCCAATGTTCTTCAACCGTTTTCGTTTCAGAACTTGTCGCGGTGTCAGCTTGTTCTTGCGACCGGCGTAGGGATTCTCCGAATCCTTGAACAGCAAGCGCACCGGCACGCCAGTGAAATTGAACTGGCGACGAAAGGTATTGACCAGGTATCTCCGATACTGTTCGGCCACGTTCTTGGTGCGGTTGCCATGGATGATGATGCGGGTCGGGAAGGTGCCGCCGGAATGGGCGTAGCTGAGCTTGGGCATCGCACGCTTTCCACCCGAAGGGGGGTGCGCCTCCACAGCTTTGCGCAAGGCCCGCGTCAGGGCCGGTGTTGACAGGTCCTGGCTGGCCGCCCTGTGGACATGCTCGATGGCGTCGGTCAGTTCACCCAGGCCACTCCCGTGCAGGGCGGAAACCGTAACCACGGGGGCGAACGAGGTGAAATCCATGCGCTCGGCCATCGCGACCAGTATTTTTCGTCGCGCCACTTCATCGAGGCAATCCCATTTGTTCAGCAGGACCACGAGAGCACGTCCGGCGTCGATGACGTGCCCGGCCAGGCGCGCATCCTGCTCGGTAATGCCATCAGTGGAATCGACCAGGAGGGCGACCACCTGGGCCCGCTCCATCGCCTGGAGCGCCTTGATGGTACTGAACCCTTCAATACCTTCATGGCTACCGCGGCGACGGCGTATGCCAGCCGTATCGACCAGGTGATAGACCTGGCCGTTACGTTCGACGGTCGCATGAATGGGGTCGCGCGTGGTGCCCGGCACCGGTGTAGCCAGAGCCCGCTCTTCACCCATCAGGCGGTTGAGCAGAGTTGATTTGCCGGCGTTGGGCCGTCCGATCAACGCCAGGTGAATGCCCTCCAGTTCGGGGGCTGGGGTCTCGTATTCTTCCGGAAGCAGCGCACCACCGTCCCGGGCCAGGCGATCAAGACCACGACGATGACTGGCGGCGATCATGCAACGTGGATCGATACCCAGCTCCGAGGCTTCGGCCAGTACCAGGTCGTTGTCCAGTCCGTCAGTCTTGTTGATGACATGCACCAACGGTTTGTCCAGAGTACGAAGCCACGCGGCAATTTCGCGATCGACCGGCAAAAGCCCGTCACGGGCATCGGTCACGAACAGGACCAGGTCGGCTTCATTGATTGCCAGGCGGGTCTGATGCTGCGCTCCGGTACCGACTTCATCCAGCGCATCGTCCAGGCCACCGGTATCAACCAGAATCACCTCACGATCCAGCAACCGGGCACGCCCGTAGATCCTGTCGCGTGTGACGCCGGGGATATCAGCGACCAGCGCGTCGCGCGTCCGGGTCAGCGCATTGAACAACGTCGACTTGCCCACATTGGGCCTTCCGACGATGGCAACAACAGACAGGGACGACACGCCGGCAACCTCGGCCAGGGGACTCAGCTGCGCGGCCGCCAGGCGCTCAGCGTGCCACCTTCATCCAGCAGGTACAGCGTATTGCCGACAACCAGCGGGGCTTCGACGGTGGCAGAACGAGAGGCGCGAACCCGGGCAACGAAATCACCGCTGGCAAGGTCATACCAATGCATGTAGCCCAGCGAATCGACCGTAACAAGGTAATCAGTGATGAAGACCGGCCGCGTCAGGCCCCGGCGGGCCAGGCGGTCGTCACGCCAAAGCGTGGAACCATTGCGCCGGTCGATCAGCCAGACCGCATCGTCCACGTCAACAGAAGCAAGTTGCGTTCGAAACACGCTCAAGCCCGAATGCGAGGCAACTTCCTTGACCCAGAGAATCCGTCCGGACTCCAGGGCCAGGCTGGCCATTCGGCCACGATAGGTCACCACATACAGGTCTGTTCCAACCACGACCATGGGCCCATTGATATCGGACAATCGTTCCAACTCGGTACGACCCTCGGGCTCGCTGACCCGTTGCTCCCACAACAGGCCACCATCGCTGACCCGCAGGCCAACCGCGGCACCATCGTCATAGCCAATGTAGACCTGGCCTGCACGGGCCAGCGGATCGCTGTTGCCGCGCATGGTCAACAAGGGCACGCTGCGATCATGAATCCACATCCGGGAACCATCTGCAACGTCGATTCCAAAGACCCTGCCGTCGATGGAACGGGCGATGACGACACCGTCATGCAGCACGGGCCAGGCCAGCATCTCTGAGGACAACCTGGCAAGCCAGCGCTGTGCGCCGCTTTGGCGATCCAGCGCGATCAGTTCACCATCGAAGGTCCCCAGCAATACGACATCGTCATAAACAGCCGGCCCAGCTGAAAGCGCCAGTCCGGTATCGAAACGCCGCGCCACACGGCCGGTTTCGGCATCAACTGCGGTCACCCGGCCGCGGTGATCACCGGTCCAGACCTCACCATCATGCAGAAAAGGCCGGAACGACGGACGGCTGCGGTTGATTCCAGCACCTGTATTGACCGACCACAGACGCTCAACGTTCAGCCGCGACTCGAAATCAACCAGTTCCGCCGGGCCGTCCTCCGGTCCATCTCGGCCAAACCAGCCGCCCACGGTCTGGCACCCTGCCAGAATACCGACAAGCAGCAGGATCGCCAGAACCCGAAACGAACGATTCATGTAGCGTCCTCAGCCAGACCCGGTCCCGTGGCATCGATCTTGAGCTCGATCATGCGCCTGTTGCCACCCTGCCCTGTCAAATTCTCCAATGCTTGTTGATAAGCCACCCGCGCCTCATCAAGCTGGCCCCGGGTCATCAGCAAGTCACCTCGCAACTCCGCCCAGGCGCCCTGATAACCTGCCGGGGCGTCGCCATCGAGCAGACTCAGCGCGGCGTCCACATCACCCTGGGCTTCCAGCACCCTGGCCAGACGCAGCGTAGTCACCGGCCAAAGCGAAGCCAGGTTGCGATCTTCGAGGACTTCGCGATAGATTTGCGCCGCAGGCTCGAGTCGGCCATCCTCGACGTAAGCACCGGCCATCAGCAAACCGGCCATTCCAACATAGGCACTGCGCGAGACTTCGCTTCGCATCAAATGGTATTGCTGTTCAGCGGCTTCAAGTTGGTTGGCGTCCAGGTCCCGTTGAATCACGTGATAATGCTCGGCTGCCAGGTAGCGCTGACCCACCTGGTACTCCTGCCACTGGCGAAAACCAAAGATACCGGCGAAAGCAAGCACCAGCCCCATGACCAGGGAAAAGCCGTACTCCTTGATCCAGGTACGTACGCGTTCGCTTTGTTCGTGTTCGTCGTAAAGCTCTACGGCCATAAAACAGTTTTCGCCTCCGATAGGGAAAATTCAAAACCGGTCAATTCAACACCGGCAAATTCAAAATCGCCGCCTATGATATCAGTCAACGGCAAGCGCGCTGACCAGCGATGCCAGTTTTGACGGCAAATGTTCCACTTCGATCCTTTCCTGTTCTGCGCCAGGCTCGCGCAGGCGCTTGATCTGCACACTGCCTTCGGCGAGCTCATCCTCGCCCAGCACCAGCGCGAACGCCGCACCACTGCGGTCGGCACGCTTGAATTGCGCCTTGAAGCTGCCTCCAGCCAGGGACGCGGCCAGGCGCAAACCCGGCACCTGATTGCGCAAACTCTCGGCCAGGCCCATCATGATCTCGGGCTTGACCTGGCTCACCAGGTAAACCTGCGGCTCCTGAACACACCGCAGCCCAGCAGCTTCGGCCAGAGCGAGCAGTCGTTCGACCCCCAGGGCGAAACCGATGCCCGGCGTCGGCTTGCCCCCCTGGATGGCGACCAGGTCATCATATCGACCACCGGCGCAAACCGTTCCCTGTGCGCCCAATTCATCGGTAACCCACTCGAAAACGGTTCGGCAGTAGTAGTCCAACCCCCGAACCAGGCCCGGATTGACCGTGTAATCAAGGCCCAGGCTGTCGAGCATTCCGCAAACGGCGTCGAAATGGGCCCGGGCATCGTCGCCCAGAGCATCCGTCAGTCGCGGCGCATCCTGCATCAAGGCCTGGGTTTCCGGATTCTTGCTGTCGAAAATCCGCAATGGATTGGTCTCCAGGCGGCGCTGGCTATCGGCATCAAGGGCATCACGATGGGGCTTGAGATAATCAACCAATCGCTGGCGGTACCGGGCACGGTCTTCACGATCACCCAGCGTATTGATCTCAAGTCGGACACTGTTGGACAAGCCGAGTTCAGCCCAGATTCGCTCGACCATCAGGATCAATTCGACGTCGGCAACAGGCTGCTCGAGGCCAAAAACCTCGGCTCCGAACTGGTGAAACTGGCGCTGTCGTCCTTTTTCCGGCCGTTCATGTCGGAACATCGGGCCCTGGTACCAGACCTTCAGCCCGGGGGTGTGCAGGAGACCATGCTGAATCGCCGCGCGCACCACGCCGGCCGTCCCCTCGGGACGAAGACTGAGCATGTCGCCATTGCGATCGGCAAAGGCATACATTTCCTTCTCGACCACATCGGTCGCCTGGCCGATTGCCCGGGTAAAGACTTCTGCCTGTTCGAGCAGGGGCGTGCGAATTTCGTGGAAATCGTAGCTGGCAAAAATGGCGCCCAGGCGTGACTCCAGCTCGCGCCAGAGTGGCGTGCGCTCTGGCAGAATGTCATGCATGCCTCGAATCGACTGGATCTTGTCCATAAGTGTGCTCTGTAACGATGCTCTGTAAACAATGAACCCGCCATTCGGCGGGCTCAGGGCCATTTGATGTGCCAGGGCGGATGCGTTGGCGGTCAGCGCACCACTTCACCGCCGGCGAGCAGTTGCAGCTGCACCACCTCGCCCCGATCATGTCCTTCGTATTCGACAGTCTCTCCGTTCAGTTCTAGCTCCACGGAGTTGGCCCGGCCCAACAGGATCCTGAACGGGTGCAGACCGCGATACATGCGCAGCTGTCCGGCTCGCAGCATGTCGTATTCCAGGCGCTGCCCGTCGGCGTCCGTGATCTCGACCCAGGTATCGTCGCGCAATCGCAAGGTCAATTCCACGGTCAGATCGGGCTCGGCCGCATCGGCGTCAGGATCAACCGGCAATATCGAAGTGGCAGGACGATCTGCCGATTCGACCGGACGTCGAACAGCGTTCAACGGCAGTGCAGATGCGCTCAAATGAGAAGGCGCGGCTTTGGCGGATTGATCATTCTCGTCCAATGCCAGTGCGCGGGTGATACGGCCGGCCATCCGCTCTTCACTGCTGGAAACAGCTTGACCGCCGGTGCTGTTGGCAGTTGCCGAATCCGCATCGACCATACGCCAGCCGCTTTGTAAATAGATGATCACCAACGGCGGGACAATTACTGTTGTAACAAGGGCATACGTTGCAAACTTGAGCATTCGATCGAACTTCCAGGCCCGTCGGCTGGTCGGCAGGACCTCGCGCAATTCGGACGGTTGCTCGGGCTCGATATTCGAAAGCAGAGCTGTCGGATCCAGACCGAGAAACCGGGCATAGCTGCTGACGTAGCCGCGCCAATAAAGCGGGACCATCTGGTCAGCCCTGCCTTCTTCCAAGTCCCGGACTCGAGGCTCGGACAGGCGCAGGTGTGATGCGACCTCGCGGTCGCTCAGCTTTTGCCGGATCCGCTCCTTGCGTAAGCGCGTTCCAATCCTGGCATGTTCAGATTCAATGATTTGATTATTATTGCTGGTTTGTTCAATCATTTTCCTGTTGTTGCCTTCTCAACTCCCGTACTTCATTGGAGTCCGGAAAGTCACGCTCCAGTCTGCTGGCGTACTGGTTCGCGTTACCGACGTTGTTCAAATGGGATTCGATTCGGTATCCCAGATACAACGCTCCCGGCTCAGGGCTTGCAAACGCTTCGAAACGCTGCAAAAAAGCACGGGCCCTGAAGGCTTCTCCCTGCTGGTAGTAGATATCGGCCAGGTGAAAGAGCGGATCCGGATATTCCGGATCATGCTCAAGCGCCTGGCGTAAATGCTGGTTGGCGCGTTCGAGGTCGCCACTGCGGCGGGCGCAGGCCCCGGCGTTGGCCCAGGCGACTTCGGGCGTGGCATAGAACGGGTCCCTGGTCGCCATCAGGAAATGGCGCTCGGCATCGGCATAGTTTCCCTGCTGACAGAGAAAGGCCGCATAACTGTTCTGGGTGCCACCGTCGGCCGGGGCCAGTCGCGATGCCTGGCGGTAATGGCGTTCGGCCCTCGAGCTATCGTTAATCCGTTCATAGACCATGGCCAGGGCAAGATGGGCCGGCACATGATCCGGGTCGTGCTGAAGAGCCAGTTGCAGCTTTTCCATTGACACCTGCAATTGGCCGCGCTCGAGGTAGCCGATGCCAAGCCGGGTATTGATTTCGGCGCCGCGCACCGGGCTGACCCGGTCCATGCCATTGCGAGTAACCGGACCGTCAGGGGTGGTGGCGCAGCCGACCAGCACGGCGAAAAAGAAAAAGAGACCGGTCAGCCGCAATGCATTCATGCCATCACGGCCTGGCGAGCAAGCTGCTGCTGGACCACCCGCCGCCGGTCACTGGGGCTCAACAGCTGACCCACCAACTGGCCGCATGCGGCATCGATATCTTCACCACGCGTCTTTCGAACGGTCGTGATGATGCCGGAACGACGTGTGATCTTCTGAAACTCGTAAATATTTTCAGCGCTGGAGGGACGGAAGGGTGTGCCGGGAAACGGGTTGAATGGAATCAGGTTGATCTTGCAGGGCAGGCCCTCGAGTAGCCGAGCGACTCCCTTGGCCTGGGCGCGACCATCATTGACCCCATCGATCATGGTGTACTCGAAGGTGATCGAACGACGGTGGTGGACCGCAACAAACCGTCTGCAGGCCTCGATCAAGTCGGCCACCGGATACTTTCTATTCAATGGCACCAGCCGTGTGCGCAGCTCATCATCGGGCGCATGGAGGGAAACCGCGAGGGCAAATTCCTCGCCGTGGGCCATCTGGTCGATACCCGGAATGACGCCGGCGGTTGAAATCGTCACCCGTCGAGAAGCCAATCCATAGGCCAGGTCGTCGCGCAGCAGCGACAGGGACGAGGTCACGGCATCCAGGTTGAGCATCGGCTCGCCCATGCCCATGAATACGACGTTGGTCACGCTGCGTGAGCCCAGGCGCTCATCGGCAAGGGCCTGCACGGCATGCCAGACCTGGCCCGCGATTTCGGCGCTGCTCAGGTTGCGCTTGAAGCCCTGGGTTGCGGTAGAACAGAAGGTGCAGTTGAGCATGCAGCCAACCTGGGAAGAGATGCACAGGGTGCCGCGGGTCGGTTCGGGGATGAAAACCGTCTCGACCGCGCTGCCGCCCTCGACCGCCAGCAACCATTTGACGGTGCCGTCGCTGGAACATTGCTCACGCATGACGCGCGGCGGGGCAATCTCGGCGATCTCGGCCAGTCGGTCGCGAAGCTTTTGCGAAAGGTCGGTCATCAACGCGAAGTCGGCGACGCCGCGCTGATGAATCCACTGCAACAGTTGACGCGCACGAAACGGTTTTTCGCCAAGATTGGCGAAAAACCGTTCCAGGCCGGATCGGTCGAGACCGAGCAGGTTGGTCTTTTCTTCAGGTGCAGCAGACATTTGCCGAGCTTCGATAATAATTACCGTGAGTATATCTCATCAGCGCCGAAAAAGATGCGGATCTCTTCCTTCGCGCTAGCCTCGGCATCCGACCCATGGACCGCGTTGGCGTCGATGCTGGTTGCAAAATCCGCCCGGATGGTGCCGGGTGCTGCCTGACGCGGATCCGTCGCACCCATCAGCTCACGGTGGCGGGCAACCGCGTCCTGGCCTTCGAGCACCTGGATCATCACAGGTCCGGATGTCATGAACTTCACCAGGTCGGCGAAAAACGGGCGTTCGCGATGGACTGCATAGAAGGTTTCGGCCTCATCCACGCTCAGGTGCT
>JBLRWT010000031.1:0-10802 GCA_047921095.1 Wenzhouxiangella sp.
ATCTGGACACAACTGCCAAGTGCGAGTTCGGGCGCCAGTTGGTCGCGGTCATCGCCGGTCGGCGAAAGGCACAGGCGTTTTCCAGGGAACTGTTGCCGCTGTTGTCGGAAACCACACCAGCGGATGAGCGGAAACTGATCGCCAACTGCCATCAGGTGATCAAAGTAACCCACAAACTGGACGAGCGCGAACTTGCGGCAGTGACACGTTGCCTGAGCGTAATGACCGAAGGCATGCATAAATATCAGCGAATTTCGGGGCTGCACGGTCTGGCCGATATTGCGCAGGTGGACGAATACTGCTATTTCGTCGCGGGTGTTGTCGGCGAGATGCTGACCGAACTTTTCTGCTGCTATTCTCCGGAAATTCAAAGTCGCCGGTCTCGGTTGATGCGCCTTGCGCCATCGTTTGGGCAGGGTCTGCAAATGACCAATATTCTCAAGGATGTTTGGGAAGATCACCGGCGTGGCACTTGTTGGTTGCCCCGTTCGGGGTTCGATGCGGATCCCGGTCGAATTGGCGACCTTCTTGGCCAAACTGATCCCCAAACCTACCGGGACGGTATGCGCACACTGATCTCGATCGCGCATTTTCACTTGAGGAACGCGCTGGATTTCACGCTGCTGATCCCCGCTCATGAAACTGGCATCCGTCGTTTCTGCCTTTGGGCACAGGGCTTGGCGGTGCTCACCCTGCGCAAGATTCACAGGCACCCCGATTTCACTTCCGGCCAGGAGGTCAAGGTGACGCGCAGAACGGTGGGCCTGGTGGTGGCAGTTTGCAGCAGGTGCGCATCGCATAACCGGATACTGCGCTGTCTGTTCGCCAGTGTTTCAATCGGGTTGCCAAAGGGAACGAGTATCGTGACCTGCAACTGGCCGACGACATTCGATGCCGGTTCGTATGATGAGACTGCCGCACGCGGAACGCTGGATATCAAGAAATGAATGACTGAACCGATTGAGTTCTTGCCATATGACAGTACAACCATTAATTGATGAAAGGCGGGTAGAACGGACTGGTCATGCTGAACGCGCTATCACGCGCGCGCTCGAAGCGGCACTCGCCGATCAGCACCCCGATGGCCACTGGTGCTATGAATTGGAAGCTGACTGCACCATTCCAGCCGAATATATAACCTATATGCACTTCATGGGCGAGATTGATCCGGCCCTGGAAGCCAGGCTTGCGCGCTATCTGATCGACCGTCAGAACCCTGATGGTAGTTGGCCGCTGTATCATGGCGGGCACGGCGACATCTCGTGTACGGTCAAGGCTTATTACGCCCTCAAACTGACCGGCCATGATACGAAGAAGCCAGTCATGCAAAGCGCGCGACGCTGGATACTGCAGGCCGGCGGCGCCGAACGCAGCAACGTGTTCACCCGTTTCCTGCTGGCCATGTACGGTCAGATTCCGTGGCGTGGCGTGCCCAGCATGCCGATAGAGATCCTGTTGTTGCCGCGCTGGTTTTTCTTTCACATGAGCAAGGTTTCCTACTGGTCGCGCGCGGTGATGGTGCCGTTGCTTGTGTTGTACAGCCTGAAGGCGCAGGCTGCCAATCCGCGGGATATTCATATCCCCGAGTTGTTCAACAGGCCACCCGAGCAGATCCGGGACTGGCATCCGGTACGCTCACGCATGAACCGCTTTCTTGTTCTGCTCGACAGTGTGCTGCGTCGTGCCGAGCCTTTGATTCCCCGATTCCTTCGCCGGCGTGCGCTGCGGCAGGCCGAGCACTGGTTGGTCGAGCGCCTGAATGGCGAGGATGGGCTCGGAGCGATTTTTCCGGCCATGGTCAATGCCGCCGTGGCGTTGAAGCTTCTCGGTTATCCGGCCGAACATGCCTATCGGGTGCAGGCGCACATGGCCCTGGAACGACTGCTGATTGAAAAGGATCGAACAGCTTATTGCCAGCCTTGTGTCTCGCCCGTCTGGGATACCGCCTTGATGAGTCTGGCGCTTCACGAGACGGGCGACGTGGCGGCGCGGCGGGCCGCTGTTCGCGGCCTGGACTGGCTGGCCGAGCGGCAATTGACTCAGCATCCGGGCGATTGGCAGCGCACTCGGCCGGACTTGCCCGGCGGTGGCTGGGCCTTTCAGTACAACAATCCCCATTATCCCGATCTGGACGACACTGCGGCGGTGGCCTGGGCGATGCTGGCGATCGATCCGGAGCGCTACCGCGGATCGATACAACTTGCGGCACAGTGGCTGGCCGGCATGCAGAGCGCCAATGGCGGCTTTGCATCGTTTGAGGTGGACAACACTTATTACTACCTGAATGAAATTCCGTTTGCCGATCACGGCGCGTTGCTCGACCCACCCACGGCTGACGTCAGCGCGCGTTGTTTGACCTTGTTTGCCGCGCTCGACCAGGTTGAATTCAATCCGGCGCGCGAACGAGTGGCGGAGTGGTTGTTATCCGAGCAAGAAGAAGGTGGCCGCTGGTTCGGGCGATGGGGCACGAATTACATCTACGGCACCTGGTCGGCCCTGGTTGCGCTGGGCACGGATGCAAACACCCGGCACGCACAAGCGATCACCCGGGCGGCCAACTGGCTGAAGTCCGGGCAGCGCGAGGATGGCGGCTGGGGTGAGTCCAATGACAGTTACTTCGAGCCCAGGCTGGCCGGTCAGGCCCAGTACAGCAGCAGCTTTCAGACCGCCTGGGCCGTACTCGGCCTGATCGCCGCCGGAGAGGCGGATTCAGTCGCTGTAGCTGATGGCGTCGATTACTTGATCAGGCACCAGGCCGAAGACGGGTTTTGGTACGAACCCTGGTTCACCGCCCCGGGATTTCCGCGGGTGTTCTATCTTAAATATCACGGTTATTCGCGCTATTTTCCGCTATGGGCTCTCGCCGCTTACCGGCGGGCGCTGAAGCAGTGAAACGCATCGGAATCATTGCCGCGCTGGATATGGAGGCCCGCTGTCTGGGCAGGTTGGGCAAATACCCGGGGATCGCGGTCGCGATTTCCGGGCCGGGGCCGATCCGCGCGCACGCGGCTGCCGCCAGATTGGCGGGCGCGGGCGTCAGCGGCCTGGTCAGTTGGGGCATGGCCGCGGGCCTGCGGCAGGACCTCGCGCCCGGCCAGATCGTCCTGGCAACCAGAGTGATCGATTCCGGCGGTCGCTGCCTGACATGCAGCAAGTCATGGCGCGCGCAGGTCGAAGCGATACTGGTCGACAATCCGCCGATCATGGCCGGTGATGTGGTGCAGGTGGATGTGCCATTGCTGTATGCATCGGAAAAGATTGCCTTGGGCCGTTCCAGCAACGCGTTGGCGGCGGACATGGAAAGCGGCGCGATCGGCCGTGTAGCACGCGATCACCGGATCGATTTTCTGGCCATCCGCGCGGTGGTCGATACCGCTGATGACGAAATTCCAGCGGCGGCGGTGGCGGGGATGTCCGGCTCCGGGATTGCGGTGCATCGAGTGCTGACGACGCTGTTGAGGTCACCCGGCCAGCTACCCGCATTGTTACGGCTGGCACGCAATTCAGGCAAGGCGCGCGCAGCCTTGCGGGAGGTGGCCGGTGTCATTGCAGACCTGGAATAGGAAATCATGAAAGCGCTGGTGACCGGAGCAACCGGTTTCATAGGATCGGCGGTGGCGAGGAATTTATGCGCCTGCGGCTGGTCGGTTCGAGTACTGGTTCGCCCCAATAGTGATCGGGCCGCTCTGGCAGGCCTGGAAGTTGAATTCGCAGTCGGTGATATGACCGATCCTGATTCGCTCCATGCCGCCACCGAGGGCTGCGACGCATTGTTTCATGTTGCTGCCGACTACCGGCTTTGGGTGCCGGACCCGGACGTCATGCATCGGGTCAACGTCGAGGGAACGCGCGTATTGATGCAGTCGGCGCTGGATCACGGAATCAAGCGCATCGTATATACCTCGAGCGTGGCCACATTGGATGCCAGATCCGACGGCGGTGTGGTCGATGAAACAGCGCTGGCGCCATTGGAGCATATGGTCGGTGAATACAAGCGCTCGAAGTGGCGGGCTGAGCGTATCGTGACCGACTGGATCACGGCGCGCCAACTGCCAGCGGTGGTTGTCAATCCATCCGCACCCGTCGGGCCGGGCGACCGCAAGCCGACGCCAACTGGCCGCATGGTTGTCGACGCCGCACGTGGGCGGATGCCGGCTTATGTGGATACGGGATTGAATATCGTGCATGTGGACGACGTCGCCGAAGGCCATCGATTGGCGTTCGAGCATGGAGATATCGGTGAGCGCTACATTCTTGGCAGTGAGAATCTAACGCTCGAGCAAATCATCGACGAGATCGCCGGATATGCTGAAGTTCGCGGGACGCGTTTCAGGCTCCCGCATAACGCGGTGTTGCCGATGGCGTATGCCGCTGAAGCCTGGGCGCGGATTTCCGGTCGCGAACCCGCATTCACCGTCGATGGTGTGCGCATGTCGCGTAACAAGATGTTTTTCACATCTTCAAAAGCGCGTGGCGCATTGGGCTACGCTCCCCGACCAGCGCGCGAGGCGCTTCGAAACGCGGTCGACTGGTTCCGGCAGCATGGATACCTGCAATAAGTTACGGCCCTGTTCGGTCTGATAGGTGAGGCCGTGGAGAACTCGAAACAAGATGAGGATCTAGCGAATGGCCAGAATACCTGGGTTCTACAAGCTGTCCGTCTCGGAGCGCCATCGCGCTGTCCGGCATCAGGGCTTGCTGAAGATGGAGGATTGTCACGCATTGACCAGGGGGTCTCATACCTTGACCCTTCAATCCGCCGACAAGATGATCGAAAACGTCATCGGCGTGATGGGCTTGCCGGTGGGCCTCGGGCTCAATTTCCTGATCAACGACAAGGAATATGCGGTGCCGCTGGTCGTTGAAGAGCCATCGATTGTCGCCGCGCTGAGTTCGGCGGCCAAGACGGCACGCGCCGGCGGTGGCTTCCGGGTCGAAAGCACCGAACCCATTCTGATCGGCCAGGTTCAGATCGTCGATGTGCCGCATCCGTCCAGGGCCAAGGTCAATTTGTTGCAACGCAAGCACGAGATCCTGAATCTGGCCAACAGTCTGCATCCCAATATGGCCGCCCGCGGTGGTGGCGCCAAGGATGTGGAAGTGATTATTCACCCCGCGTCCGGGCACGGCAGCGATATGGTCGTGGTTCACCTCCTGGTCGATACCTGCGACGCGATGGGGGCCAACCTGGTCAACACCATGTGCGAGGGCGTGGCGACGCTGGTCGAGACCATTTCCGAGGGCAGGGTTTTCCTCCGGATTCTGTCGAACCTGACCGATCGCTCGCTGGTCAGGGCGCATGTCCGGATTCCGATTGAAGCCCTGGCGGGTAAAGGCTTTGACGGCGAACAAGTGCGCGACGGAATCATCATAGCCAACGAGTTTGCCAGTATCGATCCCTACCGCGCCGCGACGCATAACAAGGGGATCATGAACGGCATCGACGCCGTGGTCATCGCCACCGGCAATGACTGGCGTGCTATTGAAGCCGGGGCACACGCCTATGCGGCGCGGGGTACGCACTACAGCGCTCTGACCCAGTGGACGAAAGCGGAGAATGGCGACCTGGTGGGGCGGCTCGAGGTGCCGCTCAAAGTGGGAATCGTTGGCGGGCCCCTGCAGTCCAATCCGACCGCCAGCATGAATTTGCGTCTGCTCGGCGTTGAAAGTGCCCGCGAACTGGCCGAGGTCATTGGCGCCGTGGGTCTGGCGCAGAATCTCTCGGCGATACGGGCGCTGGTCACCGAGGGTATTCAGCAAGGTCACATGACGCTTCACGCCAGAAGCGTGGTCGCGGCCACCGAAGCACCTCCGGAGATCTTCGATACCGTTGCCGAGCGCTTGATTGCCAGCGGTGAGATCAAGATCTGGAAGGCGCGTGAGATCCTCGCCGAGTTGGAAAAAGACCTGTTGCGCCGGCCCACCGGAGAATCGGCGGGCGAACAGAAAGACTTTGCCGCCGGCCACGGCAAGATTATCTTGTTGGGCGAGCATGCCGTGGTATACGGTCGCCACGCGATCGCAGCGCCGGTACCACTGGCAATCCGTGCCCGGGTTGAAGCCACTGACAACGGGGTCGAACTGATCATTCCGCGCTGGCGTCTGGAATTTCGCTTGCACCGTCAGGCAAAGCAAAAGCATTCGTTTGAAAAGTCGCTCGATCTGGTATTGAAAAAACTGGGACTCGAGGGACGGGGCATGCGCATCGAAGCCTTCCCCGAGGTGCCACGCGCGATGGGTTTGGGCGGCTCGGCTGCGTTGGCGGTCGCAACCATACGCGCCCTTGACCGATGCTTTGAACTCGGGCTGAGCGATGAAGAGGTCAACGACCTGGCGTTTGAATGCGAACGGATCGCCCATGGCACGCCGTCCGGTATCGATAACACGCTTTCCACCTACGGCCGGTCAATGTTGTATCGGGCCGGCGAGAAGCCCCTGCGCCAGGATATCGAGTTATCCGGACCGATCGAATTGGTCGTGGGCATTAGCGGGATCGAAAGCCTGACCGCAAGCACAGTCGCCCGAGTCCGCAAGGCCAGAAAAGCACACCCGGTTCTTTACGAAGGCATTTTCGATCAGATCGATTCACTGGTGCTGCAGTCCCTGGATGCATTGCGCGAGCATCGGTTGGACACCCTGGGAGAAATGATGAACGTTTGTCAGGGCTTGCTCAACGCCATGCAGATTTCGAGTTGGGAGCTGGAAGAGATGATTCAAATCGCTCGCCATTGCGGCGCGCTCGGCGCTAAATTGACCGGTGGAGGAGGGGGTGGTTCGATAATCGCATTGACCAGTGGCGAGCCGGGTGCTGCCGCGCGCATCAAACAAGGTCTTAAAGACGCCGGCTACCAGGCGATACAAGTAAGGATTGGTGATGGCGCAGAGCAAGAACAATAATTACCATGTCGTTTCGTTCGATTCCGAATCCCTGATTCGGGTCGATCATGACGACAATGAGGTCGGCTTTATAACAAAAGCCGATGCACATGTCGGACATGGGGTATTGCATCGCGCATTTTCAATCTTCATCTTCGACTTCCATGGCCGACTGTTGTTGCAACAGAGAAGTGCCGACAAACCCTTATGGCCGATGTGCTGGTCGAACAGTTGTTGCAGCCATCCCAGGCGTGGGGAAACGATGGAAACAGCGACGCAGCGCCGTCTTCGGGAAGAACTTGGAATTTCTCCGGATCTCAGATTTCTTTATAAATTCATCTACCAGGCTGATTACGGGGACAAGGGCGCCGAGCATGAATTATGCTGGGTTTATATTGGGCGCAGCAATCAACGTGTGCAAACCAACCAGGCGGAAATTGCCAGTTGGCGTTTCGCCAGCGTCGAGGAAGTTTCCTCGGAATTGCAGATTCGTCCCGAGCTGTACACGCCGTGGTTCAAGCTTGAGTGGGCACGGCTGATGGATCAGCATCGGATTGATATCGAAAATTTGGTGCCGGATAGACGGCAGGTGTGAAATGTTATGGCTATACCACTGATACAGCAATACCGTGTCGGCAAGTATCTTCTTGGCAAGAAACTCAACGGTGTCCAGCGTTACCCATTGGTTCTGATGCTTGAACCCCTGTTTCAATGCAACCTGGCGTGCTCCGGCTGTGGCAAGATTGATTACCCCGACGATATCCTCAAGCAACGCATCAGCGTTGAGGACGCATTGAAAGCCGTGGACGAATGCGGCGCACCCATCGTATCGATCCCCGGCGGCGAACCGTTGATCCATAAGGAGATGCCGACTATCGTCGCCGAAATCATCAAGCGCAGGAAGTTTGTCTATCTGTGTACCAACGCCTTGCTGATGAAAAAGAAGATTGACCAATACACGCCCTCGAAATACTTGACCTGGTCTGTGCACCTGGATGGACTCAAGGAACGTCACGACGAGTCGGTGTGTCGTGAAGGCGTGTTCGAAAAGGTGATCGAAGCGATCGAGTTCGCACGAGCCCGCCGTTTTCGGGTCAACGTCAATTGCACGCTGTTCGACGGTGAAGATCCCGGCCAGGTCGCCGATTTCTTCGACTACGCGACCGAACTCGGCGTTGAAGGCATCACGGTTTCTCCCGGCTATAGCTACGATCATGCGCCTTCGCAAGATGTGTTTCTGCCGAGGGCTAAAAGTAAAGGTCTCTTTCGCAACATATTTCGCCGCGGAAAAGCGCGCAAATCCAGATGGCCGATCGCCCAGTCCAGCCTGTTTCAGGATTTCCTGTGCGGTAACCGGACGTATCAATGCACACCGTGGAGCAACCCCACCTACAACATCTTCGGTTGGCAAAAGCCCTGCTATCTGCTGGTCGACGAGGGTTATGCGTCCAGTTTCAAGGAACTGATGGAAGAAACGGATTGGGAGCAATACGGCACCGGGCGCAATCCCAAGTGCGACAATTGCATGGCCCATTGCGGATATGAAGGCACTGCCGTGACGGACACCCTTTCCCATCCGCTGCAGGCGCTGAAAGTGGCTTTATTCGGGCCGCGTACGGAAGGTGAGATGGCGCCTGATCTGCCGGTCCTCTATGATCGCACACGGCAGCGTATTCCAATCGACGTGGTCAAGCGATAGCCGCAACGCGCTGGCGATATTGCCAGCAGCAAGTGGTTTCCGATAGCGGGCGGCGCCGAGTGCTTGCCTGTTTCCCCGTTGATGTTATGCGGTGCGGTCGCGGTGGCCCAGCAGCCGTGCTGATTGTCTCTCAGCGTCCCTGGCCCGTTGGCAATCATTACCAGGCGATGCCGTAATCGTCGCCGTAGTCGCTGGCTGCCCCATGCATGGCGCCGTGCTCGAAGTCGAACCAGATGGCGGTGGTCGGGTTGTAGGTGCGCTCGACCAGTTCCACGTCATAGCCCATTTTCGCCAGTTGTTCGCGACTGTAGCTTGACACCAGTGGGGTCACCTGCAGCCGGCCGGGTTCGGCCTGGTGCGCGCCGAATGAGCTTTGCATCTGGTAGCTGATGATATTGCCGCGGCCATCGGCGGCCTGCTGGACGTTCATGTCCCATTCGACCATGTTGAGAAAGAACTGCAGCAGGTTCTGATCCTGGGAATCCCCGCCCTGGACGGAGAAGGCCATCAGCGGCTCGCCGTCCTGTAACGCCAGGCTGGGCGTGAGGGTCACGCGCGGTCGCTTGCCGGGTTCGAGGACGTTGAATGGGTTGATGGCCTCGTCGAGCACGAAGCTTTGCATGCGCTGGCTCAGGCCCACGCCACTGTTGCCGGCGATAAAGGCCGGGATCCAGCCACCCGAGGGTGTCACCGAAACCACCCAGCCCTCGGCATCGGCGGCCTGAATTGACGTGGTGCCGGCAAAAAAGCCGTCCTCGTGACTCATGACGCCGGCCTGCTGGAAGCCCTCGACACCCATGGCTTCGGCGTCCGGCGGGCTTGGTGTCCATTGCTGGCGCAATTCCTCGAACGGGTTGGTCTGACCCTGGAACGGGTAGGGGTCGCCCGGTCGGACATCCTCGATCATCTGGTCAAAGGAAATCAGTTTGCGCCGCTCGGCGGCATAGTCCTTGGACAACAGGCCCTCGATCGGTTCGGCCGGCGGAAAGTACGGGTCGCCGTAGTAGAAGTCGCGATCGGCGAAGGCCAGGTTCATGGCCTGGTACAGCGTATGCACATAGCGGCTTGAGTTGTATCCCATGGCCTTCAAATCAAAGCCTTCGAGAATGTTCAGAGCCTGCAGCATCACCGGTCCCTGGGTCCAGGTGGTCAGCTTGTAGACGTCGATGCCGTGATAATTCACGGTGACCGGCTCTTCCAACAGCACTTCCCAGTCGGCGAGATCCTGGTGGGTGAACAAGCCGCCATGCTCGCGCGTGGCCCGCACGATTTCCTCGGCAATATCGCCGCGGTAGAAGCGCTCATTGGCCGCATAGATTGCTTCGGAGCGGGTCTTGCCTTCGGCCAGCGCCTGGGCTTCGGCCTCGACCAGCTTTTCCAGCATCGCTTTCAGGTCAGGCTGACGGAAGATCTCGCCCGGCGCCGGCGCGGCACGCTGCGAGGGATCATCGGGGTTGTAGTGCGGCAGGAACACCCGGCGCGAATCCGGCCATTGTTCCAGGATCTCGCGCCGATTCTCGATATTGGCCGATTGCGAGGCCTCGATCGGATAGCCTTCGGCCAGTTGGATGGCCGGAGCCAATACCTGGGCCAGGCTGAGCTTGCCATACTCGGCGACCATGGTCATCAGGCCGCCCGGCGTGCCGGGTGTGGTTGCGGCCAGCGGGCCGAACTCCGGTGGATAGACCATGCCCTGATCGCGGAAAAAATCCACCGTCGCGCCCGTTGGAGCAACGCCGAGTGCATTGATGCCGATCACTTCCCGAGTGTGCGGGTTGTAGATCAGCGCCTGGGTTTCGCCTCCCCAGCCCAGCACATCCCACATGGTGGCAGTGGCAGCGAGCATCGCCGCGGCCGAGTCAACCGCGTTGCCGCCCTGCTGAAACATCATCGCGCCGGCGGTCGCCCCCTGGGGCTTGCCGGTCACGGCAACCCAATGCTTGCCGAGCAGAATGGGCCGGTTGGTATCCAGCGCCGCCGTGTCGATCGATATCAACAGCGTGATGGCGGCAACCGTTCCGAGTACCAGATTGCTGGCCGCATTACCAAGGGAAGTCTGTGACATTGGATCGTCCGTGATGAACAGAACTCAAGAATAGCAGAGGCGTCGGCAAGGTTCAGGAAAAGGCGACTAACCGCGAATGGAAGAAAAGAAAATTGAAAGGCGACTAACCGCGAAGACGCAAAGAGCGCTAAGTAAAAATGAAGATCAAAAGCAAAATCGAAG
>JBLRWT010000032.1:0-10524 GCA_047921095.1 Wenzhouxiangella sp.
GGCCGTCCTCCGGACTGATCGCAAACTGGACGTTGGAACCCCCGGTATCGACGCCGATCTTGCGCAACACGGCAATGGCTGCGTTTCTGAGCTCCTGGTATTCCTTGTCGGTCAGCGTCAAGGCCGGCGCAACGGTAATGGAATCGCCGGTATGCACACCCATCGGGTCCAGGTTCTCGATCGAGCAGACAATGATGCAGTTGTCCGCCTTGTCCCGAACCACTTCCAACTCGAACTCCTTCCAGCCGAGCACCGAGACTTCCAGCAGGACTTCATTGGTCGGCGAGAGGTCCAGCCCGTGCTCGACGATTTCGAGAAATTCCTCGCGGTTGTAGGCGATACCTCCGCCCGAGCCGCCCATGGTGAACGACGGCCGGATGATGGTGGGGTAGCCGATGTCCTTCTGTATCTCGATGGCCTGCTCGATCGAATGGGCCACCGCTGCCTGAGGCACCTCGAGACCGATCTCCCCCATGGCCAGACGGAACTGGTCGCGGTCCTCGGCCATGTCGATGGCTTCCCGGGATGCGCCGATCATTTCGACGCCAAACTCGGTCAGAACACCCTCGCGAGCCAGGTCCAGTGCGCAGTTCAAAGCGGTCTGACCGCCCATGGTCGGCAAGATGGCATCCGGCCTTTCCTTGGCGATGATGTCGCGCACCACGTCCCAGCGAATCGGCTCGATGTACACCACATCGGCCACGTTCGGGTCGGTCATGATGGTGGCCGGGTTGGAGTTGACCAGGATGACCTTGTAGCCCTCCTCGCGCAGCGCCTTGACCGCCTGAACGCCGGAATAATCAAACTCGCAGGCCTGCCCGATCACAATGGGGCCGGCGCCGATGATCAGAATGGACTTGATGTCTGTACGTTTTGGCATTCGCTTAGCTCACGGCTCGGGATTCGGAGTTCGAGCCGCCCATGGTTTCGACAAACCTGGCAAACAGGCCGCGAAGATCATGGGGGCCGGGACTGGCTTCGGGGTGACCCTGGAAGCTCATGGCAGGCTTGCCTTCGATGCGAATCCCCTGGAGGGTGCCATCGAACAGGGAACGATGCGTCGGGATGACGTGCGGAGGCAGACTTTGTTCGTCTACGGCGAACCCATGGTTCTGTGCGGTAATGAGGACCTGCCCGGTCTCGAGATCCTTGACCGGATGGTTGGCGCCGTGGTGGCCGAATTTCATCTTGACCGTTTTCGCCCCGGCCGCCAGCGCCAGCAACTGATGACCCAGGCAGATTCCGAAGGTCGGCACACCCCGCTCGATCAATCCCGCGATGGCTTCGATTGCATAGGTGCAGGGCTCAGGGTCACCGGGGCCGTTGGATAGCATGACACCGTCAGGCTCGAGGGCCAGCACCTGGTCCAGGGACCAGCGCGCTGGCACCACGGTAACGCGGCAGCCGGCATCGGCCAGCAAGCGAAGAATATTATGCTTGACCCCGTAGTCATAGCAGACCACGTGATACCGGCCTGTCGTTTCCGGACATTCGCCGCTTTGCAGGTGCATGGTTCCTGCCCGCCATTCGTAAGCTTCTCGCGTGCTGACCTGCTCGGCCAGATCCTGGCCACTCATGGCCCGGCAGGCGCGAGCCATTTCCAGTGCCCGGGCCGCGTCGACCTCCTCACCGGACAGGATGCAGCCATTCTGGGCGCCATGCTCTCGAAGGTGGATGGTGAGGCTGCGCGTGTCCAGGCCGGCGATGCCGACAACCCCCTGCCCGGCCAGGTAATCCGACAACGACTGTTCCGCCCGCCATGAACTATGGCGGCGTGGGTAATTGCGGATGATCAGCCCCTTGCTTTGAATCCGACTGGATTCCGCATCAGCCTGGTTGACACCTGTGTTGCCGACATGAGACGCAGTCAGCGTGACCAGCTGGCCGGCATAACTTGGGTCGGTGAGAATTTCCTGGTAGCCGGACATCGCGGTGTTGAATACCACTTCGCCAACACTCGCGCCTGGCGCGCCAAAGCCGTGTCCGGAAAACGTCGTGCCGTCTTCCAGTACCAAAATCGCCTGCATTCGGGACAAGTTCCTGACCTCCGGGTATGCGAAAAGGGCCGGGATCTACTGACATCCCCGGCCCGTTCGTCGCGGTCGGGCCTCATGCCCGACTTCCGGGCGGCAATTGTACCGAAATCAGGCGCTCGGAGCCAGAACAATCAGCGCTCAGGGTCGAAGTTTTTCAGCCTGCCTCGCGTTCGATCACGGGCGGCAAAACGGCAGGAAGCTCTTCGGCGGGCTTGAGGGTTGCGGCGCTGTGGCCCTGCGCCAGCAGGTAGTCCAGCCACTTGAGCAGGGCACGGTTCAGGCGCCAGTTGCGCACGACCAGGCCGTGCAATGGCAATTCCGGCCCGGCCAGGCGATGAATGCCTTGCTCAGGACTGAACGCGGTCGCCTCGGCCATGCGGGCGTCATGGTAAACGCGGATGTGCGCATTGGGGTTGTGCTGCTGCTGATCACCAATCACGTAGGTCAGGCGCAGGAAAGTCGTGTAGTCGTGACGTTCGATGACCTGCAGAAACAGGTCCGGCCCGTTGCCGATCCGGGAAACCAGGTTTTCGCTGCGACCCAATCCATCGGGCAGCAACAAGTTCAGGGCCCGGAACACAGACGTGTGCAATTCGGGCAGGCGTCGAGCCAGGACCCGTGTCGGGGGATGCAGGTTGCGCACTCTGGTCAGCATGTAGGTCAGGGCTCGGTTTGGTGGGCTCGGCTAATGAGGACAGGCGTTGCCCGAAAATGGTTCCGGATAGTTTGGTGGCAAGTGCCTCCGGAAACAAGTCCGCCGCCCCGGCCGGCTTAAAATATTTCGCGCTGCAGGCCCGATTCGAGCAGGATGCGACTGGCGAGCTCTTCAACCGACGAATCGGTGGTTGACATCACCGGCACCTTCTCTGCCCGCAGCATCGATTCGGCCGCGTCAACCTCGTAGTGGCATTGCTTGAGCGAGGCATAACGGCTGCCGGGACGTCGATTCTCACGAATCTGGGACAGTCGGCCCGGATCGATCGTCAGACCATAGAGCTTTCGCTTGTGCTGACGCAGGAACGCTGGCAGGCGCGGTTGCTCCAGGTCTTCTTCGGTCAGGGGGTAATTGGCCGCCTTGACCCCGTAATGGAGGGCCATGTAAAGGCAGGTCGGCGTTTTCCCGGACCGTGAGACACCGATCAGAATCACTTCGGCGTCGTCCAGTTTCTTGCTGATTCCGTCGTCATGGGTCAGCGCGTAGTTGGTCGCTTCCATGCGGTCTTCGTAGGCGTGGCTGTTGCCCATGCCATGAGCCTGACCAATCCGTGGCGAGCGCTCGACGCCGAGAATGCTTTCCAGCGGCTCCATGAACGTGGCGAACATGTCGAATACGTGGGCATCAGACTCATCGATGACCTCGCCGACATTCTTGTCGACGATGGTGCTGAACACCAGCGGCCTGTTTTCATCCGCCTCCTGGGCGCGCCGGATCAGCGATACCGCGTCAAGCGCCTTGTTGCGCGTATCAACAAAAGGCAGGCGAATCTGGCGAAAATCGACACATGAAAACTGGGTCAGCAAGCTGTGACCAAAGGTCTCGGCGGTGATGGCTGTGCCATCGGAAACAAAGAAAACGGTTCTGCGCATAGGGTTCGCTGGCGGTTACAATACGGGTCGTTAAAATTCTCAAGGAAAACAGGCCTACTTGTGACTGAGTATATCCTCTGGCTCGACGAGCTTGGCATGAAAGACCTGGAAAAGGTCGGCGGCAAGAATTCCTCGCTGGGCGAGATGATCTCTCACTTGAGCGGCCTGGGCGTCAGTGTACCCGGTGGCTTCGCCACCACAGCTGACGCCTTTCGCGAATTCCTTGACCAGTCCGGCCTGGCCGGGCGCATCCAGGACACGCTGAAAACCCTGGACTCCGAAGACACCCGCGCGCTGGCTGCGACCGGAACCCGGATCCGTCAGTGGATCATGGAGACTCCGCTTCAGCCGCCGCTGGAAAAGGCGATCCGCGAGGCCTGGGAAACCATGAAGCAGAGATATGGCGAGAACCTGGCCGTGGCCGTTCGCTCATCGGCCACCGCCGAAGACCTGCCCGATGCGTCGTTTGCCGGTCAGCAGGAAACTTTTCTCAACTGCCAGGGCCTTGACGAAGTCCTGGAGAAGATTCACGCCGTCTTTGCCAGCCTGTATAACGACCGCGCCATTGCCTACCGGGTTCATCACGGCTTCGAGCACCATGAAGTCGCGTTGTCGGCCGGAATCCAGTTGATGGTTCGCGCCGGATCCGGCTCGGCTGGGGTCATTTTTACCCTTGATACCGAGTCGGGCTACCGTGGCGTGGTCTTTGTCACCTCGAGCTATGGCCTCGGCGAAAGCGTTGTCCAGGGGGCAGTCAACCCGGATGAGTTCTACCTGTTCAAGCCGAATCTGGAAGCCGGCCTGCCGGCCATCCTGCGTCGTTCGATTGGCAGCAAGCTGACCCGCATGGTCTCCAGCAATGGTGGCGGCGTGGCCACGGAAGAAACACCCGAATCACTGCGTCAGGCCTTCTCGATCACCGATGAAGACGCCACCGCCCTGGCGCAAATGGCCCTGACCATCGAAAAGCACTACGGCCGGCCGATGGACATCGAATGGGGCAAGGACGGCGAAACAGGCGACCTGTACATCCTCCAGGCGCGACCGGAGACCGTCAAAAGCCGGTCCGGCCAGGCCATGGAGCGGTTCCGCCTGGAAGAGACCGGTGAAGTTGTCGCCGAAGGCCGGGCGATTGGCCAGCGCATCGGTCAGGGCATCGCCCGGGTGATCGAAAGCCTGGACCAGATGCATGACATTGCCGCCGGTGATGTGCTGATTACCGACATGACCGATCCCGACTGGGAGCCGATCATGAAGCGTGCATCCGCCATCGTGACCAACCGCGGCGGTCGAACCTGCCATGCCGCGATCATCGCCCGTGAGCTGGGTATTCCAGCCATCGTCGGGTGCGGTGACGCGACCCTGCGCGTCCCTGATGGCAAGCCGGTAACCGTGGTCTGTTCGGAAGGCGATACCGGCCATATCTACAAGGGAAAACTGAAGTTCAGCATCGCCGAGGACACCCTCAGCGAGATGCCGGAAGCGCCATTGAAGATCATGATGAATGTCGCCAATGCCGACCGCGCCTTTGATTTCGCCCAGATCCCCAACCACGGTATCGGCCTGGCGCGACTGGAATTCATCATCAACCGGATGATCGGCATTCACCCGCGCGCCCTGCTGGAATATGACCGTCAGCCTGACGAGATCCGGACTGAGATCGATCGTCGCATTGCCGGCTATGCCGACCCGGTCAGCTTTTACGTCGACAAGCTGGCGGAAGGCATCGCCACCATTGCCGCGCCCTTCGGGCCACATCCGGTCATCGTCCGCCTGTCGGATTTCAAGAGCAACGAGTATGCCAACCTGATCGGTGGCGAGCAGTACGAGCCCGACGAGGAGAACCCGATGATCGGCTGGCGCGGTGCATCGCGCTATGTTGACGACAAGTTCAAGCCGGCCTTCGAACTGGAATGCCGGGCGCTGAAAAAAGTACGTGAGGACATGGGCCTGACCCACGTCTGGGCGATGATTCCGTTCGTCCGTACCGTGGCCGAGGCACAGGAAGTTGTTGCCGTACTCGAGGAATTCGGCCTCAAACGGGGCGAGAATGGACTGAAGCTGATCATGATGTGCGA
This sequence comes from Wenzhouxiangella sp., assembly GCA_047921095.1. GTDB lineage: Bacteria > Pseudomonadota > Gammaproteobacteria > Xanthomonadales > Wenzhouxiangellaceae > Wenzhouxiangella. The sequence goes on from JBLRWT010000032.1 coordinate 5,702, forward strand.
ACTGCCGTCCAACGCCTTGCTGGCCGATCAGTTCCTGGAGTATTTCGACGGTTTCTCGATCGGATCGAACGACATGACCCAATTGACCCTGGGGCTGGACCGGGATTCAGCCCTGGTTGCACACCGCTTTGACGAGCGCGATGGCGCGGTCAAGGCCTTGTTGTCAATGGCGATCAAGGCCTGCAAGGCCCGGGGCAAGTACATCGGTATCTGTGGCCAGGGCCCCTCGGACTATCCTGACCTGGCCCAGTGGCTGCTCGATGAAGGCATCGAGAGCATGTCGCTGAACCCGGATACGGTGGTCGATACCTGGCGCCGCCTGGCGGCTAGCCGTTGATTCCGGCGCCGGCCAGCGGCCCCATGAAGCGGCGGTAGTAGCGCAGCTCGTCGATGGAATCACGGATATCGTCAAGTGCCTGGTGGGTGGTCTCCTTGACCAGGCCTTCGGCGATATCCGGCGCCCAGCGCCGGGCCAGTTCCTTGACCGTGCTCACGTCCAGGTTTCGATAGTGGAAGAACCGTTCCAGATGCGGCATCTGCCTGGCCATGAAGCGACGATCCTGGCAGATCGAATTGCCACACATCGGCGACGCCCCCTCCGGCACGTGAGCACTCAGGAATTCCAGCGTCCTGCGTTCGGCTTCCCCGCAGTCGACACTGCTGGCCAGGCAGCGCGCCACCAGCCCCGATTCGCTATGGGTGCGGGTGTTCCACTCATCCATCACCGCCAGGCGCGCCTCGCTGGTGGCAATGGCGAGAACCGGGCCCTCGGCAATGAGGTTGAGCTGCTCATCGGTCACGATCGTGGCGATTTCGATGATTTCATCGCTATCGGGCTCGAGCCCGGTCATTTCCAGGTCAATCCAGATCAGGTTGCTTTCTTTCATCTTGTACAGCGCTCATTGCAGACAGGCTGGGGACTATACCAGTCCGGGTTGCCGGAATGACCGATCGCGCACTGGTTGTCGAAGCCTACTCCAATCGCGGCGTCGCCCTGCTTGAAGACCGTTCGCTGCAACCTTTCCATTTTCCGCGTCGGCTGGCCCGCCCCTTGCCGGGAGACCGGATCGAACTGGATCAGAAAGGCTCGCTGGTCGCGCTGGAACCACGGCGCAACGAATTCGGCCGGGGTGACCCGCACGGCCGGTTTCGCCCCGTTGCCGCCAACCTCGACCGTGCCCTGATCGTGATCGCGCCGGAACCAGCGCCCAGCCCGGACCTGGTCCATCGCTACCTGGCCACCGCTCTGATTCGCGGCATCGAGCCGGTGATCGTGGTCAACAAGACCGACATTCCGGTACCGGACCAGCCCCCTTTCAATGAGCTTGAAGACCTGGCGAGGCTCGGCTACCGAATCGTCTACTGTCGTTGCCGGCCCGAGCCGGAACTGGGTGAACTGGCCCGCGAACTGCAGACCGGCGTCAGCCTGCTGGCTGGCCAGTCCGGTGTCGGCAAGACTTCTTTGTTGAACGCCTTGATCCCGGATCTGGATGAGCAGACCAGTCAGTTGTCCCGGGTGACCGGCAAGGGCAGGCACACCACGACATCGGCCACTCTGCACCACCTGCCCTCGGGCGCCTGGCTGGTCGATACCCCCGGCGTATGGGAGTACGGTCTGTGGAGCATGCCGCTGACGGAACTGGAGCGGGGCTTCCCCGAGTTCGCCGAATTTTCCGGCCAGTGCCATTTCCGCAACTGCACCCATAACCACGAACCGCGCTGCGCGGTCCGCACGGCGGCGGAGGAAAACCGCATCCCCCCAAGCCGCCACGCGGCCTGGCTGAGGTTGCTGACCGAGCAAACGCGACTGGGTCGCTAGAGAATTCCTGTGTACATCGTTCAGTCATCTGCCGGACGGCTGGATGTCGGCAGGCGGCGAGTGGCATCACCTGCTGCTCGTGCCGTGGGTTGATCGGCATTGAATCAACGTCTTAGGTTCCAGGGCGCTTTGGTGCCACTGAAACTGCTTCAAAGGGCGTCCTGGCTTGTGAGACTTCTTGATGACACGGGGGTGGGGATGGATGCGGCAGGGATCACGCCATCTTCCGCAACCCACGGCACGAGCAGCAGGTGACGCCACTCCCCGTTGACAGTGTCGTGCAATGGGCAGGTTTTACCCCAAACAAACCATCAATCTCCTGCATCGGGGGGTGTCGGGGGCTTTGGCCCGGCCGGCCGGGTCGAAGCACTCGGCATCACCCGATGCTCGACGCCATCGACAGGCACAAATCCCTGGACTTGAACAGGTTTTGAAATCCTGGGCAGCAGTACAGGCACGTCCATAATAAGAAGAAATTTAACGCGCCTCTACCAGGAAAGTGACTCGCCGTTGGCGTGGCGAAACGAGCCGGTGTTGTTCATGTCAAGCTCCTCCATGCGCTCGACGAGGCTGGCAGCGGCCTCGTCGGGGTCGACGTGACCGGTGTTGCCCGTCATGCCGGTGCGAACATAGCCCGGATGAAGCAGCCCCACGGCGATGTTGCGTTCTTTGAATTCATGGGCCATGGAAACGCCGGCGGCATTGACCGCGGCCTTGGACATTCGATAGGCATATTGACCGCCGGATGTGTTGTCCGCGATCGAACCCATGCGGGAGGTGATGATGACGACCCGGCCTCCGTCACTCAAGTGATTCCGCAAGGCGCTGGTCACGCGGACGGGCGATAGGGCGTTGATTTCAAACTGGGCGCGCCAGTCATCCAGTTCATCTTCGATCCCTTCCATGCTGGAGCTTCGGAGCAGACCGGCATTGTTGACCAGCAGGTCGATACGTGTGTCCCCCAAACGCTGCGCCAGTTGCTCAAGGTTGTCGCGGCGGCTCACGTCGACGTCAGGCTCCACCTGCACATCCAATTCATCAAGCTCTGGTGAAGACTGGCGGCAGGCGGCAATGACCCGATAACCTCGTTGCTCAAGCTGCCTTGCCAGTTCAAGGCCGATTCCACGGTTCGCTCCAGTGACCAAGGCAGTTCTCATGCTCTGACTCCATCTGAGGGTGTGTTCATTAGATGCCCTTTCGACACCTCGCTTTCAAGGTTCACGGATCGGGTCTTGATAACAGGCCAGTTATGCTAAGATTTTCGTCGTGGGAACCGGCTGTCGGTCGCCCCGAAGCCATGGCTTGAAACGCTTACATTCAAGGAAAAATGACCATGATGAAACAGCCAGCAATGATGCTGATGTTGGGGGTGATACTGATGGGCCTGACGCTACCGGCAATGGCCGATATCCTGCTGATCGAGCAGGTTCGCGAGCGCATGCAGCGCGACCTGCCGGGCAATGGCATCAGCATGACGGAGGTCGAGCGCCGCTACGGCGCGCCGGACCGACGAGCAGCCCCGGTTGGCGACCCACCCATCGCGCGCTGGTTCTACGATGACTATACCGTCTACTTCGAACACGACACCGTGATCGAGAGTGTCCTCAATCACGACGCCGTCGTTCGCGAAGCTCGACGCAACCGCTGATTGGGATTCTTCATGACCGACTGTTGCTGTCATGCCGCACACTGAACACCGATTACCAGCCGAGTGGGAACGCCAGAGCGCGACCCTGCTGGCGTGGCCGCATGAAAAAAGTGACTGGGCCGACAACAACCTGGCGGCCGTCCAGGAAGAATATGCCGAGCTGATCCGGGCCATCACCCGGCGCCAGAAAGCGGTGGTCCTTGTGCCTCCCGGCAACAGCGAGGTCAGGAAACGACTCGGTGATCGGCCCGGACTGCACCTGATCGAGGTCCGATACAACGATACCTGGTGTCGTGATTACGGCCCCATCACCATGGTGCATTCCGGCGAGCGGCTGGTGCTGGATTTCTATTTCAACGGTTGGGGCGGAAAATACCCGTCGTCTTTCGACAACCGGGTCAACACCCTGCTGGCCCGACAGGACATCTTCAACCGCTTCACGTTTCGCCAGTACCTGTTTGAACTGGAAGGTGGCGCGATCGACAGCGATGGCAAGGGTCGGCTGCTGGTGAACTGGCACTGTCTGCACGCCCGTCATCCGCATCTGACCCGGCGCGAGATCGATCACGAACTTCACACTTTGCTCAATCTCGACAAGATCATCGGTATCGATATCGAGCCGACCGCAGGTGATGACACCGATGGCCACATCGACACCCTGGCCCGGTTTCATTTCACCGGATGTGATCGCCTTCCAGGTGCAGGCCGACGATGAGCGAACCGCCAAGCTGCGCGACCAGGTGCAGGCGCTGCGCAAGGACGATGGCACGGCCTATGACGTGATTGCCCTGCCCCGACCGGAAGGCATCGACTCGGAGCTGCCGGCCAACTATGTCAACTTCCTGTTCGTCAACGATGCCTGCCTGGTGCCGGCCTACGGTGGCGAGACGGATCAACAAGCGCTGGACATCCTGGCCGGCGCCCTGGCCGACCGCCAGGTCGAGCTGGTGCCAGCCCGGGCCATGATCGGCCAGTTCGGCGGCCTGCATTGCGCCACCATGCACATACCGGCGGCATTGGGATGAGCCGCAACATCCGCATCGGCCTTGTTCAGCACGCGATGGGGCTCGACGCCGACGAAAACCGGCAGGCCTCCATCAATGGTATTGAGCGTGCCGCCGCAGACGGCGCCGACCTGGTCCTGCTGCCCGAACTGCACGCGAGCGAGTATTTCTGCAAGTACCAGGACCCAGCCCTGTTCGAACTGGCCGAGCCGCTGGATGGCCCGACCTGCAACGCGTTGGCCTCCGCCGCCAGGGAACACGGCGTTGTCGTGGTCGGCAGCATCTTCGAGCATCGCGCCCCGGGCCTGGCGCACAACACGGCCATGGTGCTGGAGGCCGACGGCAGCCTGGC
>JBLRWT010000033.1:0-10498 GCA_047921095.1 Wenzhouxiangella sp.
GAAATTGTCGCCGGCGCCCTGCAGGACCACGGTCGCGCCGTCATTTTGGGTGAGCCAACCTATGGCAAGGGCACGATCCAGACCATCTGGCCGCTACGCAATGGCGGCGGAATGCGCCTGACCACCGCGCTCTACCACACCCCCACAGGACGACAAATTCACGACTACGGCATCACGCCTGATGTTCTCGGTGGCGCCATGAACAGCCCGGCCACTGATGATCGAGACGCCTGGCTGGAGGAAGCCATAACCCTGTTCAAGAATGCCGAGCGCCTTTACCAGGTCAGCAGAAAACTGGAGTAATGCCGTGGCAGGGGGAACAGCAGGCACCAGGGCGCTGGCACTCGCCCTTCTTTTAGCCACTGGCCTGGCAGCTGCCGCCGACCTGCCGCGCATCGCCATCGTGATCGATGACATCGGCTTTCAGGAGGATCTGGATCAAGCCGTCATGGCGCTTGATTCACGGGTTGCCGTCGCCATCATCCCGGAGGCGCCGGCCGCCCGACAGATTGCTCAGGCGGCCGGGCGTCAGCAACGCGATGTGTTGATCCACTTGCCGCTGGCCGGCATTCATCAAGACAACTGCCACCTGGTATTGACCTGCATCGGCATGGGCTGGAGCGCCGTGCGCATGCAGTCGCACCTGGCCGATGCCCTGGAGCGCGTTGAAGGCGCCGTGGGCATCAACAACCACCAGGGCAGTCGATTTACTGCCAACGCACAGGCCGTCGGCAACCTGATTGTCGGCATCAGTCATCTTGGCGAACAACGGGGTCAGGCGCTGTTTGTGCTGGATAGTCGGACTTCACCCACGACACTGTTCGAGCACACGGCCCTGCAAGCAGGGCTGAAGGCGACCCGTCGGCACGTCTTTCTCGATCACAGCAATGAACCGGATGATATCCGGCGTGCCTGGCTCGATCTGATTGACCTGGCGCGCCGTAACGGCAGCGCAATCGCGATAGGCCACCCCAGGGTCAATACCATCCGTTTCCTGGAACAGGTGCTGCCCGAGCTTGACTCCATCGAGGTGCGCTTGGTGCCAGTATCGACACTGGCACGCCGTCAGCACGAGCCGAAACCACAGATCGAAGCGGTGATGCTCTATTCGCCTGAACCGTAGCCAAAGACCGGATCAAGCTCCAACTCGATCGTTTGCTCGACCCAGGCGCACAATTCAGGCTCCAGATCTTCACGAAAGCCCCCTACCCTGGCACGACGTACCTTGCGCATTTCCGGGTCGTCGGGGTTGCGCAGCTTCAATGAGTTGTTCTGAAAATAGTTTTGACTTTCCAGCTTGCGCATGTTTTCAAAATCGGCAAATGCGACGGTGTCGTCAATTTCCTGATCGGTAAACTGCTCGCCAATAAAATTGCTGATCTTTCGCAGCGTTGCCGCTGGCTCCTGGCGGAGATCTTCGTAGCGCACGATCAGGGCATCGTCGCGGCCCTTGAGCTGACTGGCCCAGAAGTTGTGGTAACGAATCAACCAGGGCAGTCCGAAGTCGGGGTGTTTGATGAATTCCTCGCGGCTGATACTGTCGCGGTCGATCGGCTGGGTGGCTTCCCATTCCAGTAATTCGCGCTTGAAGGCCTTCGTCCGCTTGGTGAACTGGATGTACCAGCTGACAACAATGTCACCGGGATGGCGGGCAACAAAGATCGTTCTTTTCCCCGCCAGGATGGGCTTGTTGGCCTCAAAGGATTCAGCGATCACTCGCTCCCAACTGGCCAGACCGTTGGCAATCACCCAGTATGGAAGTTCGGCATTCTGCCGTCTCAACTCGTCGGACTTGAAGACTCTTTTGTGCGAGATGCCGTAGTGCTGCGAGTACAGATGGGTCAGCATGGTGCGCAGCCAGGTGCCACCGGTTTTCGGATGCCGAATCATCATCAATGAGGCACGTTCGAGCGTCCTCAACTGCAATTGTCGAAGCAGCCGATAACGTGCCCTCACTCGCAAGCCTTTCGGCAGAATCGCAGTCAGGACAAGAACTGTCCAGTGAAGACCCCGATCGATACTGATAACCACTATCTGGAACCCCCAGGCTTTGATTGGTTTGAGGTTGCTGTGTACTGCTTATGGCCAGGTGTAGCTGGCCTGCAGTCCGAGCGGCAGGCCCAGCCACCAGAAGAACATCAGGAATATCGTCCAGACAACAAATAGAACAATGGCATACGGCAGCATCAGCGAAATCAAAGTACCGATCCCGGAACCGGTAAAGTACCGCTTGCAGAACACAACGATCAGCGGGAAATACGGCAACAGGGGCGTGATGATATTGGATGACGAATCGCCGATACGATACGCCGCCTGGGTCAGTTCGGGAGAGATGCCAAGCTGCATCAGCATGGGCACGAATATGGGCGCGATGATCAGCCACTTGGCCGATGCCGAGCCAACGAACAGATTGACGAATACAGTCAGGCCCATGATGCCGATGACCGTCAGCTGGGCCGGCAGCTCAAAGCCTCCCAGCCAGCTTGCGCCCGACATGGCCAGCAGCAGGCCGATGTTCGAACTGCCAAATGCGGCAATGAACTGGGCGGCAAAGAAAGCCATCACGATGTAATAGCCCATCGAAGACATCGCCTTGCTCATGCCCTTGATGATGTCGTGGTGGCTCTTGATCGTCCCGGCGACATAGCCATACACGATCCCGGGAATCAGGAAGAACAAGAAGATGAACGGCACGATGGCCTGCATCATCGGTGAAGCGAATGAGCCGAGGTCGCCGTCGGCATCGCGCAGGGGTGACCCCTCCGGCAACGCAACCAGGGTCAGGATGACGATGCCGGCGACGATCGACAAGACGGCCCAGAGCAAACCGCGTGACTCGTGCGCCTCGAGAGGTTCCATTTTCGGCTGATCGGACATGTCGCCATCGACCGGCGTGTCCTTCATCAGGCGCGGTTCAATGATCCGGTCGGTCAGCCACCAGCCGGCAAGCACCACCAACAGGCAGGACGCGGCCATGAAATACCAGTTGACCAGCGGGTTGACCATCAGGGTCGGATCGATCACGCGACCGGCTTCCTGGGTGATGGCGGCCAACATCGGATCGAGCGCCGATGGAATGAAGTTGGCGGAAAATCCGCCCGAGACACCGGCGAATGCCGCCGCGATACCGGCGAGCGGGTGACGTCCGGCGGCATAGAACATGACCGCGCCAAGCGGAATCACCACCACGTAGCCTGCATCGACGGCGGTGGAACTCATGACGCCGACCAGGATGACCATCGGGGTCAGGATGCGGACAGAGGTAAAGCCCAGCACCTGGCGCAATCCGGCGTTGACAAAGCCGGTATGTTCGGCCACACCGACGCCAAGGAGGGCAACCAGCACGACACCGAGCGGTGCGAAACTGGTGAATGTTCCAACCATGTTGGCCAGGAAACTGGCCATTTCGTCGCCAGCCAACTGGTTGATGACGCGGATTGGATCACCAGTCGCCGGGTGAACGGCAGCAAAATCGACCCCTGACAGCAGCCAGGACATGAACCAGGTGAAGATCAGCAGCAGGAAGAACAAGGCGGCCGGATCCGGCAGCTTGTTACCCACCACTTCAATCACATTCAGGGCCCGCTCCAGCATCGTACGCTGGCCAGGATCAACGCGGTGCAGGTCAGGATTGGGTGAAGCCGCGGCTGCTCCCTGGCCAGTATTATTATTATTCTCAGTCATTGCTCGAGTGTCCCGAAATGAAAAAGTGGTGCTGCGTGTTCATGGATCCGGGGTGATCCCGGGATTATCCCTGGTTATTCGTGGCCCCAAGGCGCCGGCGGTGTATCGACTTCATTGGTCAGGTCAAATTCAGCACGCAGATGACGCCCGGCACGCGTCAGTCCATAGGCAAAATGGCGACCCGGCTGAACTTCCATGTACCAGAAGTTGGTTACCGAGCCCTCAAGGCCGGCAGTCAAGAACAAGGCCTTGGAGTAGTCGTCGACGGGAAAAGTCTGGCGCCAGGAACGACCGGGATCGGTTGTGTGACCGCCGTACCAGGTCACGGCATCCTCGCTGCCGTCTTCATGACGGTGATCGTGCTTGAGTCGAATGCCGTCTTCGAAGCGGGTCAGCACCCAGGTGCGTGAGCGATCCTCGCCAACGAACAAAGGCACCTTGACCTCCTGCTCGCTGCACTCGCGGACATGAATCACCATGCGCTCCGGCAACCACCCGGCGTCCATCTGCTCATCATAAGAGACCAGCTTGCCGGCAAAAGCCTTGCCGCACAGGGCGGAAAGCTGTGTCCAGAAGGCATCCTGGGGATCTTGCTGCTCGGAGGCAGAGGTCACCTGGGCGAAGAACGCACAGAACAGAATCAAGGCGGAACGTATGGTGGCTGGCATCGCTGACTCGTGATTCGATAACAGCGGGGAACCTTAGCACAGGCGTCGAACCGCTACCAGACGCCGTTAGCGTTTTCGCCTTGGCCCGTCCAGGGGCAGCGGCGTCACTTTCTCCCCCGACTTGGAATCCCGGATCACACAGGGTCCACGTTTTTTTACCTGCTCGACCCGGATCACCGCATGCATCGGAATGTGCAAGACCTCGACGTCGGCGAATTCCTCACGCAACCGTTCCTCGGTCGGGTCGATCACGACCGAGTCATCGCCCTCGAAAACCAGGCCGGACAGTTCGATGAAACCATAGGACAGATCACTGCCGCTGACCTTGTCGCAATACAGTTCGTAGACCTTGGCCTGATTGAGAAAGGCAACCTTGAACATTTTCAATCTTCCCGAAGGGCAAAGTTGATCTTGCGTGAAAACAGGCGCAGCAGCACGGCAGCGAACAGGCCAAGCAGGAAACCGGCAATATGGGACCACCACGCGACCGTGCCTGAAATGGGTCCAAACACGCTGTAGAGCAGTTGCAGGGTAAACCAGGAACCGATCACCAGCAACGCTGGCACCCGTGCGAACTGCAGGTAGAGCCCAAGGGGAATCCAAAGGCCCATGCGCCGTCCCGGGAACAGGCCCAGGTAGACGCCGATGATGGCCGAGACGCCGCCGCTGGCGCCAATCACCTGCGCGCTTGTGTCAGGCATTTGCCAGGCCACCGACAGGTTGGCCAATGCACCAAGGACCAGAAAAAGCAGTGCCAGCCGAAGATGACCAACTGCTCGCTCGACCGTGATGCCAAAAACCCAAAGGTAGGCCAGGTTACCCACCAGGTGCAGCCAGTCGACGTGCACAAACAAGGCGGTGACGATGCCTAGCAGGACGGGGTCAAGCCAGGTGCTCGGCGGTTGCTCGAGAAGCGCAATGACCCGTTGTGGCGAAAAACCCCAGAAATACAGCCAGGCTTCCTGATTCACCGGCCCCAGAACCAGAAATGCCAGTTGCATCACCAGGCAGATCATGCAGATCGCTACCAGAACCCAGGGCCATAACGGATCTCTGCGACCAGAGCTGGTCAGCGATAAAACGTGGCTCACGGTTCGAGAAGGAAACGGTAGTCGCGGAAATCGACCACCGCACCTTCACGACGTATATCCACCAGGCGAGCACCGTCCCTGATCATCTCCCCTGTGACAAACCGCTCGCCGTTGATCAATACGAAGCGATTTTGCTCGTCGACCGAATACACGTGGATGGTCAATTTCAGCTCGGGCATGTTGCGACGAACCGATAGTGGCAATTCCCAGGCCCGTATATACTCGGCTCCGCCCGGGCTCCAGGGCTCTACCTGAGGCGGTGCCGATGCTTCTGAACCGGCGGAAGGCATCGGCTGCTGTGTCTGCTCGCGCTGCCTCAGCCGCTCCAGTTGCTCCTCGAGCGCCTGGTCCTTGGCGGGATCGATCTCCGGCCTGCTACGGGCCGACGCTTCAGCGACCACGGCAGTGCGTGGCTGCAAGGTCGTTGGCGAGCGGCGATCAATGACTGGCGCGGGTGCGGTTGCTGTTGCCGGCTCATCGGTGTCGTCATCCAGGTCACCCCGCGCTGCCATTCGGGCCAGTTCGGCATCGATCTCGGCCGGATCCGACACGATGCGTTCACGGGGCAATTCGGAATGGCCCAGTTCGGACCCGGCAGTCCTTTCGCGATCTTCATCACGAGTGTCGTAACGATCCTCATGTCGAATAGCCGATTCAGCGCCGGCCACCGGTTCGGCCACTGCCGGACCGGCACCGCTTTCTCGATCGGACCCCTGTGCCAGCCGCTCGGACACGCGATCCTGATTGATGTAAAGGACCCCTGCCAGGGCAAACAGACAAAAACCGACCAGGCCGGCAACAGCGAGCATGAGACCACCGCGTCGCCTGGGTGATGGCCTTGCGCTGCCCTGGTTTCCGCCATGGAGATCCGGCGCTTCACCCAGGCGTCGGCGAGCTTCGGATTTGCGCAGGGCGTCAAGAATGAATGACACGCGTTCAGACTCCGTCTTGTTGGGTTGTGAGCGAAGGCCCGCCAATGTGCGGAGCCTTCAGAAAAAGTCGTGTTTCCGGACCAATCATGCCGTCCTGATTAAGCCCGTTATGGCGCTGAAATTGAATGATCCACTGCTCGAAAGCTTCATCATACCGGTTGCCCGGGCCACCGTTGACGAGAGCGTCTGGTTGACCGACTTCGGCCTCATTCGATGGCGGCGCCCATGCCGGCCGTTCTATCGCGGCTGCCAGTGTCTTGGCCCGTCGGACTGCCTCGCCCTGATCGCCGCGCCGGAGGATACGTCCGTCATCCGGCCAGGCCACGTAGAAATCGCCCAGCCAGCGTCGATCCAGTTGTCGCATGGGAACCCGGTAGTCCTGACCCTTGTGCCGAAGCAGAACTTGATCATCAAGGATGCCAACCAGCAAGACATGCGCCGGTTCGGGATCGTTCAGGCGCAAGACGACCGGCAGCCCGATATTCTTGATCAAAGCCCAGCTGCCCCGCTTGGACAGGCAGGCCACTCGCGGCTGCGCAAGCCCGCTGCAGGCCTCGCCGATTTCAGTTTGCGACAGACCGGACCAGATGCTGGCCATTTCATCCCAGGCGGTTTCGGCTTCTGCGTCGGCCAGCATGGAGACCCAGGCCGGCCTGCTATGTTCTTCCGGACCCTCGTCGGCGTTCAGCATCATCCAGCCCAGCACGCCACCCCCCAGCATGACGCCGACGACGACCACCGATGCCAGGGCACCGCGCAACCAGCCGGTTCCCTCCACCCATTCGTCGCCGGCCACCTCACGCGCGGCCTCGCGCACGATTCGGCCGCCGATCTTCTCGACTTCGTGGGCATAGCCGGCCATCAGGGCGCGGTCGGCAATGATGTTGAGCAGGCGCGGCACGCCTTCGGATGCCCGGAAAAGGGCCTTGAAACCATCGCTGGTAAACGGGCAGCGGGGGGCACCGGCGACGGCCAGGCGATGGCGAATGTAATGTTCGGACTCGCGCTCGTTGAGCGGGTCGAGATGATAGCGGGCCGTGATGCGCTGAGCCAACTGGCGGAGCTCCGGGCGGGCCAGCAACAGCCGCAATTCAGGCTGGCCCAATAGAACGATTTGCAGCAGCTTGTCTGTTGCGGTTTCCAGGTTGGTCAGCAATCGAACCTGCTCCAGGGCCTCGCGACTCATGTTCTGGGCTTCGTCGATAATCAGTACCACGCCGTCCCCTTCGGCGTGTCGTTGCAGCAGAAATCGGTTGAGCCGTTCCTGCAGACCCTGGACAGTCTCGCCGGCGCCATTCAGGTCGACCTCCAACTCGAGGCAGATTGCCCTGAGCAGTTCCGGCGGGCTGAGCATCGGGTTGAGAATCAGCGCGACATGCGTATTCTCCGGAACCTGCTCCAGCACCAGGCGGCACAAGGTGGTTTTTCCAGTGCCCACCTCCCCGGTCAACTGGACAAAACCGCCGCTTCCACCACGACCAACACCGTAGAGCAAGTGGGCCAGCGCGTCCTGGTGGCGCTGGCTCAGGAAAACGAAACGCGGGTTCGGCGTGATCGAGAACGGTCGTTCGGTCAGATTGTAGAATGGTTCATACATTAATTTGAGCTTGGCCTGGCTTTCTTCACTGTTCCCTTCTCCAGCTTAATCTGACAACGCCAGCAGAGAAGCGTTGCCTCCCACGGCTGCCGTATTGATTGTCAGCGTGCGCTCGGTGCACAGGCGGGACAGGTAATGCGGTCCGCCGGCTTTTGGGCCGGTGCCGGACAGGCCCTCTCCGCCGAAAGGCTGGACGCCAACAACCGCGCCGGTCATGTTGCGGTTGATGTAGGCGTTGCCGACGGTCACTCGCGAGGCGATGTATTGCTGGGTCCGGTCGATCCGGCTGTGAACGCCCAGCGTCAGGCCGAACCCGGTATTGTTGATCTGGTCGATCACCTTGTCCAGATCACGGCTGCGATACCGGATCACGTGGAGAATCGGACCAAACACCTCACCCTCGAGTTGTTCGATCGAATCGATTTCGAAAGCCGCCGGCGCCAGCCAGTGGCCACGCGGCAGGTTGTCCGGAACAGCCACCCGGGCGACCAGTCGACCCGATTTCTCCATGCGGGTGACATGGTTTTGCAGCATCTCCAGCTGTGCCTGATCGATCACGGGCCCGATATCGTTTTCCAGCAGGCCCGGGTCGCCGATCGTCAGCTCCTTCATGGCGCCGGCCAGCATCTTGATGATGTGGTCGGCCACGTCGGCCTGCACAAAGAGAATCCGCATGGCCGAACAGCGCTGCCCGGCGCTCAGGAACGCCGACTGGATCACGTCCCTCACCACTTGCTCGGGGAGCGCCGATGAATCCACGATCATGGCGTTCTGCCCGCCGGTCTCGGCGATCAGCGTCGCCAGTGCCGCATCTCGTGCGGCCAGCGTGCGATTGATGATGCGGGCGGTATCGGTCGAGCCGGTAAATACCACCCCGGCGATACGGGGGTCGCGGGTCAGTGCTGCGCCAATGGAGCCGCCACCGGGCAGGCAGTACAGCACGTCGTCAGGAACGCCGGCCTGTTGCATCAACTCGACGGCACGCTGCGCGATCAAGGGGGTTTGCTCAGCCGGCTTGGCAATCACCGTGTTTCCTGCCACCAGCGCCGCGGCGACCTGGCCGGTGAAGATCGCCAAAGGAAAATTCCACGGGCTGATACAGACCAGCACGCCGCGCCCATGCAGGCTGATCTGGTTGTGCTCGCCAGTGGGTCCTGTCAGGGTCTTGGGAGCCGCCATGTGAGCGCGCGCTTCGGCTGCGTAATAGCGACAGAAATCTGCGGCCTCACGCACCTCTGCGATGCCGTCTCTCAAGCTCTTGCCAGCCTCGCGGACGCAGAGCGCCATGAGTTCGGCGCGATTGTCCTCCAGCGCATCGGCGATTCGGTCGAGGATATCGGCACGCTCGGCAGCACCACGCCTGTCCCAGGCCGGCTGCGCTGCGGCTGCGTGACCCACGACCGCCTCGACACAGGCCTCGTCGGCCCATGCAACCTCGCCGACGACATCGGCCGTGTTGGCCGGAGCGCAGATTGCCTCGGGGGCCGATGTTGAACTCGCGCCCCGGCCGGTTGCCCGTGCCGACCATTGTCGACCAGCATGCTGGTCCATTTCCTCCTTCAGTGCATTGAGAGCCTGGCCATGGGCGAAGTTGATCCCGGCCGAGTTTCGCCGTGCAGCGCCAAAAATTTCAGCCGGCTGGGGGATGCGCGGATGCGGTATGGCCTCGAGCGCCTCTATCTCGGCAATCGGGTCACTGACTACTTCTTCTGGCGGCAGTTTTTCATCGACGATGCGATTGACGAATGACGTGTTGGCGCCATTTTCAAGCAGACGCCGGACCAGGTACGGCAGCAAGTCCTTGTGGTTGCCGACTGGCGCGTAGACGCGGCAGGCGCCGTTGTAGCTGTCATTATCGAGTACTTCGTCGTAGAGTTCCTTGCCCATGCCATGCAGGCGTTGATACTCGTAACCCTGATCGTCGCCGGCCAACTCGGAAATGGCGGCAATGGTATGGGCGTTGTGAGTCGCGAACTGGGGATAGAATTGATCGGGCATCGACAACAGCTTGCGGGCGCAGGCCAGGTACGACAGGTCGGTATTGACCTTGCGCGTGAACACTGGATAACCAGGCAAGCCTTCGACTTGCGAAATCTTGATCTCGGTATCCCAGTAGGCGCCCTTGACCAGCCGTATCGGAATCCGGTGCCGGCTTGACCGGGCCCGACCGGCAAGCCAGTCGATGGCTGCCCAGGCGCGCTGCTGGTAGGCTTGCAGGGCGAGTCCGAAACCATCCCAGCCGGCCAGGGCCGGATCATCAAGCACGGCTGCAAATACTTCCAGCGACAGCATCAGCCGGTCCGCCTCTTCGGCGTCCACGGTCAGGGCTATGCCCTGGTCCCTGGCCAGGCGGGCCAGGTCGGCCAGCACCGGAGTCAGTTCGGCCAGCACCCGCTGCTCCTTGGCGTGCTCATAACGTGGATGAAGGGCTGACAGCTTGACCGAGATACTGGGCGCGGAGAAAACGTTGTCGTTGTCGGTACCACTGCCAAGGGCGCGAATGGCATCCTCGTAGGCCGTGCGGTA
>JBLRWT010000034.1:0-10265 GCA_047921095.1 Wenzhouxiangella sp.
CGACATGAGGATCGATTCAGTGCGCCCGCCTGATTGCAGGCCAAACAGGGTGCCACGGTCGTAAACCAGGTTGAACTCGACATAGCGTCCGCGGCGGTAACGCTGAAAGGCGACTTCACGCTCGCCGAAAGCTTGGCCCTTGCGCTTCTCGACGATCGGCTGGTAGGCGGCAAGATAGCCATCACCCACGGCGCGCAGGTAAGCGAAACAGCTGTCGAATTCCCATTCGTTCAAGTCATCGAAGAACAGCCCGCCTATGCCACGGGTTTCATTTCGGTGCTTCAGGAAAAAGTATTCATCGCACCAGGCCTTGTGCCGGGCATAGACGTCGTCACCGAATGGCTTGCACAGGCGGCTGGCCGTCTGGTGCCAGTGCCGACAGTCATCGTCAGATGGGTAACAGGGTGTCAGGTCAAAGCCGCCGCCAAACCACCAGACAGGAGCCTCGCCGGCCTTCTCGGCGATAAAAAAACGAACGTTGGCATGGCTGGTCGGGACATGGGGATTGACCGGGTGCATGACGATCGATACACCCAGCGCCTGAAACGTCCGGCCGGCCAGTTCCGGTCGTCGTGCGCTGGCAGCGGGGGGCAGGGCGCTGCCATGGACATGGGAATAATTGACCCCGCCTTTTTCGAAGACCTGCCCGTTCTCGATTACCCGCGTCCGTCCGCCACCGCCGTCGGGCCGTTCCCAGCAATCTTCCTGGAATCTTGCGCGGCCGTCGGAGTTCTCGAACGCGCGGCACAAACGGTCCTGCAGGTCGGTCAGATAGGCCGCAACCTCATTGATGGTCTGATCAGTATCCATGGGTCGGCAGATTAACACCATGGCGGGATAGACGGGAGACGGAAGACGGAAGACGGAACCCGTCAGCGCAATTGCTGGCCGGTGCGCAGGTCGAAGATGGTTGAGGGTTTATCGGCTTCGCCCAGGGGGGCATCAACTATGGCATCGATGGTGTCGCCGAATAGGGTCTGAACTTCAGTGGCCGAGCGGGCGGGGGGCTTGCCGGATGGATTGGCCGAGGTCGAGACCAACGGTGTCTTCAGGGCTCCGACAAGTTGTTGGCAAATCGGATGCTCGGACAGCCGAACGGCGAGGCTGGAATGTCGGCCTCTAAGCCAGTCCGGGCATTCGGAGGTGACGGGCAGCAGCCAGGTCACAGGCCCGGGCCAGGTCTGATTCAAGCGCGCCTGCTGTTGTCCATCCAGCGGTTCGATCCAGTTCCCCAGTTGGGCCAGATCACGGATCAGGACGATCACCCCCTGGTCCACCGAACGGTCTTTCAGCGCGCAAATGCGTTCGGTCGCCGCGCGATCATCAGCCCGGCATCCCAGACCGTAGACCGCTTCAGTGGGGTAGGCGATGACGCCGCCGCGGTTGAGGGTCTCGATGGCTTGCTGGATGGTGGGCATGGGTGAAGGTGAAAGGTAAAAGGTAAAAGGTAAAAGGGGGAGACGGGAGAGGGGAGAGGGGAGAGGGCTCAAGGTTTTCCTGAACCCTGAACCCTTAAACCTTCTTTTTCTTCTTCTTGGAAGCCTTTTTCTTCGAGGACTTCTTTTTCGAAGCCTTCTTCTTTGAAGCCTTCTTCTTCGGCGCTTTCTTCTTGGCTGCGGTCTTCTTGCCGGCTTTTTTCTTGCCGAACTTGCCGCGCTTGCCCTTGGGTGGGGCTTCGTCCAGCATTTTCTGGCACCGGGCGAGGTCCAGCGATTCGGGCTCGACATCCTTCGGCACACTGGCGTTGCGCTTGCCGTCGGTGACGAACGGGCCGTAACGACCCTTCAGGATCTCGATGCCTTCGTCCTTGAACGACTTGATGATGCGTTCCTGCAACATCTGCTTGTGCGCGGTGACCAGTTCCAGGGCCTGCTCGAGGGTGATGTCGTGGGGATCGATGTCCTTGAGCGAGACGAAGTTGCGCGCGCCGTAGCGCACGTAGGGCCCGAAGCGGCCGATGTTGGCCTGGACCGGTTCGCCTTCCGGTGTTTCGCCCAGGGCGCGTGGCAGCTTGAATAGCTCCAATGCCTCTTCGAGGACGATGGTTTCCATTTTCTGCCCTGGCCGCAAGCCGGCAAACTCCGGCTTGTC
The DNA here is from genome assembly GCA_047921095.1 of Wenzhouxiangella sp. GTDB lineage: Bacteria > Pseudomonadota > Gammaproteobacteria > Xanthomonadales > Wenzhouxiangellaceae > Wenzhouxiangella. The sequence continues at coordinate 2,092 of JBLRWT010000034.1, forward strand.
TTCATCTTCGGCCTGCCCGATCTGCGCATACGGACCGTAGCGACCGAGCCGGACGATCACCGGTTTGCCGCTCTTGGGGTCGATGCCGAGTTCGCGCGCCTGCTGTGCCTCCTGGCGGCTGACCGATTCGTCCTTTTCACGGACCCGGTCGATAAACGGTTGCCAGAATTCACGCAGCAGGGGAATCGACTTTTGCTCGCCACGCGAGATCGCGTCCAATTCGTCTTCCAGGCGAGCGGTGAAATCGTAGTCGACGTAGCGCTCGAAATGGTTGGACAGAAAGTTCGAGACCACCCGTCCCGTTGCCGTCGGGGTAAATCGACGGTTGTCCAGGTCGACGTATTCGCGGTCCTTGAGGGTCTGGATGATCGAGGCATAGGTGGACGGTCGGCCGATGCCGTGTTCTTCCAGCGCCTTGACCAGGCTGGCCTCGGAATAGCGCGGCGGCGGCTCGGTGAAATGCTGCTCGGGACGGATGGCTTCCAGCGGGACTGTGTCGCCTTCGTTGAGTTCGGGCAGGCGGTTGTCCTTTTCGGCCTGGGCGTCCTGGTAGACCTTTAAAAATCCGGGCTCGATCAGGGTCGAGCCGGAGGCGCGGAAGGTCGCGCTGCCGACGTCGAATTCTGCACTGACGGTATCGTAGACGGCCGGGATCATCTGGCTGGCGACCGTCCGGTTCCAGATCAGCTGATAGAGGCGATACTGGTCTTCGGACAAGTGGCGCTTGAGCTTGATCGGGGTCAGTTCGGCCGAGGTCGGGCGCACCGCCTCATGGGCTTCCTGTGCATTTTTCGACTTCGACTGGTAGAAGTTGGGCTTCTCGGGTACGACACCGGCACCGTATTCGGAGGCGATGACCTTGCGGATCTCGTTGATCGCATCCCCAGCCAAGGCTACCGAATCGGTTCGCATGTAGGTGATCAGACCCTGGTTGCCGCTGCCAATATCGATGCCTTCATACAATTGCTGGGCAATGCGCATGGTACGCCGGGTGGTAAAGCGCAGGCGACGTGCGGCTTCCTGCTGCAGGGTCGATGTAATGAACGGCGGCTGGGCGCGGCGGCGGCGCTGGCGCTTGGTGATGCGCGCGACCTGGAACTGGCCATTGGCGGCCTGCTCGACCTGCCGTTTGACTTCACTGGCGCGCTCGTCGCTGGTGATATCGAACTGATCGAGCTTGGCGCCATCAAGCTGAACGAGATTGGCGGAGAATCGGGTGTCGTCTTCCGAGCCGAGATCGGCCTCGATGGTCCAGTATTCGCGCGCCTCGAACTTCTCGATTTCTTCTTCGCGCTCGACGATCATGCGCAGGGCCGGTGACTGAACCCGACCGGCCGACAGGCCGCGGCGGACCTTTTTCCACAACAGCGGCGAGAGATTGAAGCCAACCAGGTAGTCCAGGGCGCGGCGCGCCTGCTGCGCATCAATCAGCGGGGATGCCAGGTCACGCGGTGTTTCCATCGCCTTCAGGATGGCCCGCTCGGTGATTTCAGAAAACACCACGCGCTTGATTGGCGTACCGCTGTTGACGCCGCGCTCTTTCAGAATTTCGGCGATGTGCCAGGAAATGGCCTCGCCTTCGCGGTCAAGGTCAGTGGCCAGAAACACGGCGTCAGCCTTGCGCGCCGAAGCAACAATCTTGTCGACATGCTTCTTGTTGCGTTCGATGATGTCGTAACGCATGGCAAAATCGTTGTCGGTATCGACCGCGCCTTCCTTTGGGATCAAGTCACGGACGTGGCCATAGGAAGCCAGCACCTCGAAGTCGGTGCCCAGGTACTTGTTGATGGTTGTCGCCTTGGCTGGCGACTCAACGATCAGAAGATTTTTTGCCATTGTCTTGTATTATTTGGGCCCATGAACCGCATCTGCCTCGCCCCGGCCCACAGAATCAGTGCCTGAACTCGCCTTCTTCATCGAACATCAGATCTTCCATCCACGCGTAGTTGGCTTCCTGGCCAGGCTGATTGAACAGCACCATCAGAACAACCCACTTGACGTCTTCGAGGTCGATTTCGTCGGCGTCCAGCGCGGCGAGCCGGTCCAGCACCTGCTCGCGACGGGCCGGGTCGAGTACCCCGGCGTTTTCAAGATACATGATGAAGCCACGCGCGTCGATGTCCAGGCGGCGGCACTCATCCGAGTTGAACACACGCACCGGGTCGGATTCGTGACCGCCCAGCTCGGGCAGGCTGCGTTGTTCCGACAGTCCGTCCAGCCAGGCGAAGGCCCGGTCGATTTCAGCTGTCGAAAACCCGGCTTCCTCGAGGCTGTCGCCCAGCGAGTCCCGGTCAGGCGTGCTTTCCGGTTCCTCGTAGATATAGTTTTCGAACAGGTACATCAGCAGATCTAGCACGTTTTCCTTCATCCATTCCGGTCCTTGTCGACGGCCTGTCATCCGGTGCGGCTGTAGCGTCCACCGGGGTGTGCAACGACCCGGCCATCCAGCTCCATGATCAGCAGCATGGAGGATACCGCGGCGGTCGTCAACTCCGAGCGCCGAATGATTTCGTCGACGGGGGCAGGTTCGAAGCCGATCGCTTCGAGCAATTGTTCATATTCAGGATCGTTCCCGATATGCGGTGGCTGGGATGGTTTGTCAAGGGTAGAGTTCCCTGTTTCGGCCAACAATGTCCGTATGCTGTCAGCAAGCTCGCCTGCCAGCGGGGCCAATTCCTCGACCACCTCTTCGGCAGTCTCGACCAGTTTCGCCCCCTGGCGAATCAGCTGATGGCAGCCCCGGGCCTGCGGATTCTGGATCGAGCCGGGAATGGCAAAGACCTCGCGTCCCTGTTCGCTGGCCAGGCGGGCGGTAATCAATGACCCGCTGCGCAGCCCGGCTTCGACCACCAGGGTACCCAGGCTCATGCCGCTGATGATGCGGTTGCGGGCCGGGAAATTGGCGGGCCTGGCCTCCGTACCTGGCGGAAACATGCTGATCAGCGCACCCTGGTTCATGATCTGGCGCGCCAGCGACTTGTTCCGGGCCGGGTAGACCTGGTCGGGGCCGGTACCGACCACCGCCAGGGTCTGCCCGCCGGCATCCAGGCAGCCTTGGTGCGCCTGGGCATCGACCCCGGCAGCCAGGCCGCTGGTAATGATGAAGCCGGCCCTGGACAGCGTGCCGGCGAACGAACGCGAGTGATCCAGCCCGCCTGGGGAGGCGCTGCGGCTGCCGACAATGGCGATCTGGGGCCGAACCAGCAGATCAAGGCAACCAACCACGAACAGTGCTGGCGGCGGGTCGCTGATCTGGCGCAGAAGCGGCGGGTAGTACTCGTCGTCGAGGGTTACCAAGTGGTGTTCAGGCGCTTCCAGCCACGCCAGGCAGCGTGCCATGCGAGCCTCATCGGGCTTGCGCAGGGATCGGATCATGGCCGGATCGATATCACAACCGGCCAGGTCGGCATCGGATTGCTGGTCCCACAAGACTGGGCTTCCGAACTTCTCGGTCAGGCGCGCCACCCGACGCGCCCCCAGCCCAGGCGCAAGCACCAGGGCGAGCCAGGTGCGGGCGTTTTCCGGAGCCGGCATGCGTCCGGTTGTTTAGAGCCTGCGGTCGGGGTGGAACAGCCGGTCGTCGGGACGAATGGCCCGGGTGCCATCGAGAACGATGGCGTAGCTGATCCGTTCAAAGGGTCGAAACACCATCACCTGACCAGAATACTCATCCGGCAGGTCCACATGGGTACTGCGGGGGGTTCCGCCAGCAAGCCGGGCACGCAATGGGTACTGTTGATCGTCGCGGATGGTTTCACCCACCCGGAAGGCGGAGAACGTATGGCCGGCTTCGACGCCATCCGCCGTGCCGACGGAAACAGCCACGATCTGGTAGTGGCCCACGCCGTAGTAGGCTTCGCTGACGGTCAGTACGCGCGCTGTTTCAGGCGTGGTTGCCATGGCGCGCGGGTGGAAGTTGGGATCGTAAACGTGATAATCGACCGGCAGGATGTAATCGCCGGCCATCACTTCGCGCCGGCCTTCGGTCAGTTCGAGGATGGCCGGGTCGCCAGCCTGCACGACCCGGGCGCGGGCTGCTTCCCACATCTCGTAACCGATCACCGGGTAATTGAAGCGCGCCATGCGGCCGAATGTTGCCTGCCAGACACGACCGGAGGGTCTCTCGCTGCTCGGCACGGCGCCGCCGCCGTGACGAATCTGGTTGCGACGGAGGCGCATGTCGCCGTTCGGCTCGCTGCGATCTTCAAACTGGTAGGTCAGTCGTGCGACCACCACTTCCTGGCCCACACGGGCGTCTTCCAGGCCCCGCACGTAGGTACGATCACCAGGGCCGGCCACGGTGCGCTGTTCGAGGTTTGCCACCACGTACGGCAGGCCGCTGAGTTCCTCGTTGCTGATGATGCGCGGATGGCGCAGGAACGGATCGATTGCATCATACGGAATGGTGCTGACCGGTCCCTCGATCGCCTCGCGACGCACTTCCGGCGACAGCCGGCGGGTCGAATCGACCACCAGCCGCGGCTCGCCACCGACGAACTCGAGCGAGATGCGGTCGCCCGGATAAATCAGGTGGGGATTGTCCACCTGGGGGTTGGCCTGCCAGATGGCCGGCCATTGCCACGGTTGGGTGAGAAACCGGCTGGCGATGTCCCAAAGGGTGTCTCCCTGCTGCACAATGTATTCGCGTGGATGATCTTCGCGCAGCTCTACTTGCTGAGCCTGTACACTTAAAGCAAGGCACAGAATGGCCATGGTGATGAGTAAACGTTTCACTGAGCGATTCCCTCCAGGTGGTGCCCACGGGCTTGATTTTTCTGAGGCTATCATAAACATTATCATTGTAAAACGCACGTTTAAGCGACTTCTTTCATCTTATGTCACGACTGAGCATACTTGAATTTCCCGATCCGCGCCTCCGACGCGTCGCCAAGCCGGTTGAAAAGGTGACCGATCATGAGCGAAATATGGCCGCCAACATGCTGGAAACGATGTACGAGGCGCGCGGAATCGGCCTGGCGGCAACCCAGGTCAATGAAGGCATCCGGCTGGTCGTGATGGACTTGAGCGAGGCCCGCGACGAGCCCCGGTTTTTCATCAATCCTGAAATCCTCGATCGCAGCGGCACCCAGGTTTGCGAGGAGGGTTGCCTGTCGGTGCCCGGCGTTTATGCCGAAGTGGAACGCGCCGAGCAGGTACGTGTTCGGGCGCTGGGCCTGGACGGCGAATCGTTCGAACTGGAGGCCGAAGGCTTGCTGGCGGTTTGTATCCAGCACGAAATCGACCATCTGGACGGCAAGGTGTTCGTCGACTACCTCTCACCCCTCAAGCGACGCATGCTGGAAAAGCGCCTGCGCAAGCAACAGCGCCAGGAAAAGACCAACGCGTGAAGCCGCTGGCGACGATTTTTGCCGGAACGCCCGATTTCGCGGTTCCGGCCCTCAAGGCGCTGATTGATTCTGACCATCGACCCAGGGCCGTCCTGACCCAGCCCGATCGTGGGGCCGGGCGCGGCCGAAAGGTGCATTTCGGGCCGGTCAAGCAGGTTGCTCTCGATGCCGGCATTCCGGTGATTCAACCGGCTTCGCTGAAGTCCGCAGAAGCGCGGGCCGAACTGGCGGAGTTGGAGCCAGACCTGCTGATCACGGCAGCTTACGGCCTGCTCCTTCCCCGCGCCATTCTCGACCTGCCGACTTATGGCTGCTGGAATCTGCACGCCTCCCTGCTGCCGCGTTGGCGAGGTGCGAGCCCGATCAACCAGGCCATTCTTGCCGGCGACTCCGAAACAGGTATTTCGCTGATGCAAATGGAAGCCGGGCTGGATACCGGTCCGGTCTTGCTCCAGGCCGCCACACCGATCGAACCGGACGAGAGCGCCGGCGAGTTGCATGACCGCCTGGCGCCCATGGCGGCTGCCGTCCTGCTCGATGGCCTCGAGCGCCTGGTCAGCGCCAGCCTGCCTGAACCCGTGGTGCAGAATCCGGCGCTGGCCACTCACGCACCGCTGATCACGAAGGAAGATGCCCGCCTGAACTGGCACGACGATGCGACGGCGCTGTCCCGGGCAGTGCGCGCCTACAATCCGTGGCCGGTTGCGTTCGGTGACATCGAGGGCATCAGTTGTCGGATCTTTCGGGCTGAAGCCGGAAGCCTCGATCACGGTAAACCGGGAGAGCTGATTCGCGACCATGGCCGGCGCGACCGAGTCGTTGTCGCCTGCGGCTCCGGCTGTCTGGAAATCACCGAACTGCAGGCGCCGGGCCGCAAGCGGGTCAGCGCCAGGGACTGGTTGAATGCACATCCCCACTGGGCTTGATCAAAAAAGGAGTCGACGTTGACCATTGAGGAGTCGGAAGGGGCGGCGCCGCGTTTGGTAGCGGCCCGCGCGGTGCAGGCTGTACTGGACCGGGGTCAGGCGCTGGATGGGGCGCTGGAGCCGCTACTGGCCGAGCTGGGCGAGAGTCGTGATCGTTCGCTGGCACGTCGCCTGTGCCATCTGTTGTTGCGCGACTGGCCTGCGATCAGCCACCTGCTTGGCCAGTTGCTCAAGCGACCGCCTCAACGGCGGGACCGCCCCGCCTATTTTGTTCTCGCGGTCAGCCTGGCGGAGTTGCGCGAAGGTCGCGAACCGGATCACGCCATCGTCCATTCGGCCGTCGAGGCCGTACGCCAGGCTGGGTTGAAACGCCTCGTCGGCTTGGCCAACGCGGTGCTGCGCAATTACCTGCGACGGCGAGACGATCTGGAATCCGGCTTGGCTGACCAACCGATTTTCCGCTTCGGTTACCCCGGCTGGCTGATAGAACAACTGCGCACAGACTGGCCTCATGACTGGGAGGCGATACTGAACCACGGCAATGAACCCCCGCCCCTGTGCCTGCGCGTCAATCGCCGGCATTGGAGCCGGGCCGAGGCCGCGATTGCGCTGGCTGAAGCCGGGTTTGACGCGATCGCGCCGGAGGCCGCACCCGATGCCCTGATTCTGCACCAGCGCGCCGCCATCAGCGCGTTGCCGGGCTTTGCCGAAGGCGGGCTGTCGGTGCAGGATGGTGCAGCGCAGCTGACGGTCGACTACCTGGAATTGATTGATGGTCAGCGGGTACTCGATGCCTGCGCCGCGCCCGGTGGCAAGGCCGCCCACATTCTCGAGCGCGCCGATGTCGATCTGACCGCACTGGACATCGACGGTGAGCGACTCGGTCGGGTGGCCGAAAACCTGGAGCGGTTGTCGCTGACGGCTCGATTGGTGACTGGCGATGCGAGCAAGCCGTCCGAGTGGTGGGATGGGCAGTTGTTCGACCGCATCCTGATTGACGCACCATGCTCTGCCACCGGTGTGATTCGCCGTCATCCGGATATTCGCTGGCTGCGCAAGCCGGCGGACGTCACGGCGCTGGTAATGCTGCAAGCGGCTATTCTTGACAGCTTGTGGCCCCTGCTGGCGCCAGGCGGTATTCTTGTCTACGCCACCTGTTCGGTGTTGAATGCAGAAAACCGGCAGCAGGCCAATGCGTTTCTGGAGCGACATGAGCATCTTGAAGTCATCGACCACGCTGACCTGCCGGGCCGCGGGCCGGGCCCCGGCCGTCAGATCATGCCGGGCGATCACGATCTCGATGGTTTTTATCATCTTGCTGTGCGCCGGCTGCCGGTCGGAGCCCAGTGAGTGGGCAATTGAGCTGGTGAACCCGGTGCCTTCCTGGGCGAACGGTGAACTCGTGATCACTACCAACGTCAACTGGCAACCATCGCCAGCCGTGATCGAAGCGCTGGAGCATGGTGTCGTGGTGCCCATCCGGGTGACCACACGAGTCAGCCGCCATCACGGCTGGGTCGCAATGCAGGATCGGGATCGAAACCATCGCTTTGAATTTCGCTACCTGCCGCTGGTTCGCAGCTACCAGGTGACCGAACTGAAAACAGGCCGCCAGCAAAATTTCCCGCGCCTCGGGATGGCCGTGGAGGCCTTGTCGACACGGCGCAGTTGGACAACCGGCCTGGATCGGAACGAAGCCGCTCAGCGAGACTGGCAGGTGGAAATACGGGCCGACCTGGATCGGTCACGCCTGCCTTCGCCGATGAGGATTCCGGTCTGGTTCGATCCCGAGTGGCAGGCCAGGAGTCCCTGGCATGGCTGGCGGATCAATGCTGACCTACTTGATGACGCTTAGGCATCGCTTCCGGCGTGCCTTGCGCGCCTTGCCATTGCTGGCCGT
>JBLRWT010000035.1:0-10076 GCA_047921095.1 Wenzhouxiangella sp.
CCAGATTACCTGCAAGCGCGATGCAATGCTTGATTTTCTGGCGAACACGGTGCGGGCCGGCCGCGTGTCGTTTGCACCCTCTACTTTTCATCTGCAAGGGGAGATCGTCAAACATTTGACGGATCTGCGCCGGGTTAAGGTGATCAACCGCCAAGACGAAGAGGAGTACCGGTGGAAGAAGTCGGCCAGCGGCGCCGATCACTGGGCTTTTGCGTTGCTCTACTTGATTTTGGCCTCTCAGATCAAGGGCTACGGCGGCGGCGGGATCCAGATGCCGATGATAGCTGCGAGAATGAAGGTTAAGCAGCAAATTTGATACGGGGAGCCTAAAAAGTTATTCTTAGAAAAAATAATTTCGGGTAAACTGTTGACTCGTTCGCTTAAACCTGCTAAACGTGGAGCATATAAGTTTAATTTCTCCACGGAGCGGCTATGTGAGCGAGCAGGAAGCCCCGCATTCTGAGCAGCAAAATCCGTTTATGGCAGCGTTGTTGTCTGTTTTTAAGGCCCGCGGTGCGCCTGAACGCCTTATTTCCGCCGTTAAAGATGCCGATCTCGGCCCGGCCCCCAAACCCAAAAAGACAGGCAGCCTTCCCACCTATCTCCGCCAGGCCAAGCAGCCGGCGGATTCTTTTTTGGTTCAGGATGACCTCCGGATCGCCAATCTCGATATCGAGACCTTGCGTCACGGCCGGACCACGGCTGAAACCTTGCGCAACCTGGCCAAGGCCTCGCCGGACCTCTCGGCCTCGGTGTACGCCGCACTGCGGATGGCGATTACCAAGAGTTACGTGGTGGTCGGGCGTAATCTGGATGGGACGGTAAACGCTGAGGCTACAATGTTGGCTCAGCAGTTGGCCCGCAAGTTCGATCTGCTCGGCCCCTCGGACGGCGGATACAATGCCTGGCCGTCGATCAGGTCCTGTTCCGAGTCATTAGGCAAGGAGTTGTTCCTGCTTGGAGCCTGCGCCGGCGAGTTGATCCTCAACAGCGGCCGCTTGCCGGAAGCGGTCATGCCGATCGCGGTTGATACGATCAAGTTTAAGTACAATCGGGCTCGTAAGATTCCCTACCAAGTGCTGGGCGGCGAGGAGATTTCCCTCGACAGCCCCACCTTCTTTTACCTCTCCCTGGACCAAAACCTGCGCACCGCCTATGCTGACAGCCCGATGGAGTCGGCTATCCAGCCGATGGTCTCGATGCAGGCGTTCGTCAATGACCTGCGCCGGGTCTACCGCCGGGCGATTCATCCTCGCCTCAAGGCGATGATTAAGACTGAAGAGTTCCGTAAGCAGGTGCCGTCGGAGATCTTGCACGACTCCGATGAACTGCAGAAGTACATGGACGACACAATCAGTAAGCTGCAGACGCTGCTGGACGGGCTGAATCCGGAAGACGCGCTGGTGCTTTTTGACATCCTGGATGTTGACTACGTTAACAACGGCAATGTTTCTCTTTCGGACGAATACAAGACCCTCTCAGCTATTCTTAACTCTAAACTCGCCGCCGGCGCTAAAACGATGCCTACGGTGCTGGGCCATAGCGACATCAGTAACGTGGCCTCTACCCAGTCGATGCTGTTTCTCAACTCGGTAACCGGGTCGATTCTCCTGAAGCTCAACGAGTTCTATTCGCGGTTGTTCACCTTGTGCGTGCGTTTGTACGGCATCGAGGCCGTGGTTGAGTTCGGCTATGAGTTGCCGAGTTTGCGGCCCGACAGCGAGCTGGAAGCGTTCAAGGCCATGAAGCAGTCCCGGGTGCTGGAACAGTTGTCCTACGGCCTGATCACAGATGACGAGGCCTCTTTGTACCTGACCGGAACTTTACCGCCCCAAGGAGCCCCGGTTTTGTCCGGCACCTTTTTCAGGGTTAGCCAGCCGGGTAATATAGCTACTCCCGAATCTAATACCAGTGCGTTGAACCAGGATCTCAGCGGGGACTCGCCAAAGGAGCCAAAGTCATGAACAAACACTCTGCTATTTTCTGGGCCGGCAACGATGAGTCCTTCCACACTTGGTTGGCAGCTCTCGAGGCTTCGTACAAGGAAGCCCGGGGGTTTACCCGGGAAACCCCGCCGCCGACCGAAGACACGCAGTCACGGTTGCTGCAGATCAGCGATGGGGTGGGCGTGATTTCGGTCCAGGGTGTGCTGACCAACGTCGATGCTTGGTACAACTCGCTGTTCGGGCTGATCGCCTACAACGAGATCATTGAGGCGTTCCATCAGGCGGCGCTGGATTCGGCGGTCAAGGAGATCCTGTTTGACGTGGGCTCGCCCGGCGGCGCGGTGGACGGGGTGATGGATGCGGTTGAGGCGGTTAACGATGTCAAGGCCCTTAAGCCGGTTACCGCCTTCACCAGTTCCCTGGCGGCGAGTGCCGGTTATTGGCTGATGTCGGCAGCCGGTAAGCGTTATGGTACGGCGACGGCGATTACTGGCAGTATCGGGGTAGTCGCCAAACATGTGGAGTATTCCAAGATGCTTGAGGAGGCCGGGGTTACCCAGACGGTACTCCGGGCCGGTGAGTTCAAGCAGATTGTTAACAGTTCCGAACCCCTGACCGATAAGGCTAAGGCCATGATTCAAGGTCAGATCGACTATATGTACGGTATCTTTGTCGACTCGGTGGCGACCAACCTCGGCGTGTCCTCCGAGCGGGTAGTCTCGCAGATGGCGGAGGGTCGGGAGTTTATCGGCCAGCAAGGGGTCGACAAAGGTTTGATTGATGGTGTCAGCAATTTTCAAGATGTATTCAACGCCATTGCAACACGAATCCAGCAGAATGGAGGCAACGACATGAAGAAAAAGTACGGAATGTCCGCGGCTCTTGCGGCAGCCAGCGCCGGTATCAAGCTTGATGCCTCCGCTGCCAGCGAAGAGACCCCGGAGACCACCCCCGCAACCCCGGAAACTCAGGAAGCCGGTACTGATAATCCTACCTTGGAAGTAGGCACCGAGACTCCTGCTTCGGCCGCTGGTGATGAAGCTCCTGTCACCCCCGAGGCCGAAGCCGAAGTTGAGCCTGGTGTAGTGGCGATGCTGCAGACCCAGCTCAAGGAGAAGGACACCGAGCTGCTGGACCTGAAGCTGGCTGCCAAAGACCACGAGCGTCAAGTTAAAGGGGTCCAAGCCCTGAAGGAGATCGTGGTCGGGGCTATCAACAACATGAATGTGGCCCTGAACCGATCCAAGGATGAAACCTTGATCGAGAAGGATGTTGAGACCTTGGTTTCCCTGCATGACGCCGTGCTCAAACAGACGGTTGAGAGTTTTAAGATCGGTGGCCTGGCTGCCCACGAGGCCGGTGAAGAACCCGCCCCTGTCATGGAATCCCGGCTTGACGCGAAGATGCGTGAAGTGACCGGCATCCGTAAAAACAACAAGTAAAGGAGAATCGTCATGGCGAAATTCAAGATGGGGGTAACCCCGAGTAATCCTCCGGTCACTGCTCGCCTCGGCGCAGGCACCGGTTCCTCCAACAACCTGACCGACAAGGAGCAGTTTAAGTTTGTTAAGTTGGTCGGGGATTCCCGGTATGACCTGTGCTCGGCCGGGGACAAGATCGAAGGGCAGATCGTGGCCCTGGAAAAGGCTACGCAGGACGGCTATACCATCGGTTCGGTCAAGGTCACCGGCCGGATCAACGCAATCTGCGACGGCCTCGAAGCTACTGCCGGCACCGGCACCATCGCCGTGGGTGACTACGTTGTGGTGGGTACTGTCGTGGCCAAGGGCACTGCGCTGAGCGGCACCATCCCGGCCCCCAAGGTCTGCAAGGCTACCAACCAGCCCGGCGCCAATGTTGACAACCTCAACAAGACCGGCGACCTGACCAAGAACGTGCTGTTTGCCTGGAGGGTCATCTCTCTCGGCGACGCCGGGGCGGTTGGCGACACCTGCGTAATTGAGCGCGTAACTTCCGGCTACTAACCATCAGGAACAAGGAGAATAATCATGGCAACTATCATCAGCATGGATGGTACTCAGCAGGAAGTCAAGCTCGAGCCTACCATCTACAAAGAAGCAGTCAACATGGGGCTGACGGTTCCGCAGTTGGTCAATCGTCGGTTCCCCACCCCGAAGGGCAACGCCAGTTCCTTTGATCAGCTCTGCGCCAGCTCTGGCCTGATCGTCAAAGGCGACCGTGAAATGGGCATCCGGGCCCCCACCCTGGCAGCTCTGCTCGACGGCCGGGCCACCATCTCCGGCGCCTCCAACGTCCTGGATGCCGACCCGGCTTCCCGGATCCTCTATCCCGCCGTGGTCCTCGAGATGATCGAGGACGCTCTGGTTCCCGATCGGGAGAGCGATGTGCGCGAGTTCGACAGGATGGTCGCCAACGACGTGTCCATCAGCCAGGCTCGTTTCGAGTGGCCGGTCATTTCCTTGAAACGCGCCGAAGCGGCCCGTTCCCGGGCGATCACCCAGCTCACCGAGCCGCAGATGATGTTGACCATCACCAGCTCGGACAAGTCCCGCAGCTTGCTGGCCACCAGCATCGGCCTGGAAGTTTCCGATCAGGCACTGGCAGCCACCACTCTGGATTTCGTGTCCATGGCGGTACGTCGGCAGGCGGAAGTTGAGCGCAATCTGATGACTTACGAGTATCTCCTGGCCTTCCTGCAGGGCGATACCGATATGGATCAGGACGCGCTGGATCAGACCAAAGCCGACACCTACGATTCTGCAATCGTGGCGGCCGGCGCCGTAACCAAGAAAGCGCTGATCAAGTGGCTGGTCAATAACTACTACCTGCGCCGGATTGACTGGGTGGTTACCGATCTCAACGGTGCTCTCGCCATTGAGAAGGCCTTGGAGAATACCAACACCAACCAGCATGTATTCGGTTCGCTGGTTCCGTCCTTCTCGCTGGTTAACCGGGCGCTGTCCAATCTCAACCTCTTTATCGTTGAGGATAACCGTAGCTGGCCGGCCAATACTGTTATGGGCCTGGACAGCCGTTACGCCATTCAGCGGGTCCGCAACTCCGCCGCTGCTTACAGCGCCGTCGAGAGTTTCGTGATGCGAAGAAGCACGCAATTACGGTTCGATAGTGCAGAAATCTGCTATCGCCTCTGGGACGATGCCTTTGATACCTTGTCATTGACCCTTTCCGATACTTAATATTTGACGGGGGCGCCGGTAGTTTGACGGCGCCCCTGAGTTCCAACTCTTGTGATTGAGGGAGGAGTTCAGATATGCCGAGAAAGAAAGTAGCACCCAAGCTGAAAGTCGATGTCCCGATGGAAGAGCCCCAGGTAGCTGAGGTCAAAGCCAAGGTTGAAACTCCTGTCGGGCCGGTGACGGTTGTCGTGAAGCCTAAGTTTGGTCGGGTGGTGGAGCCCTTTCAGAAAATCTCCATTGAAGAGGGGGTTGAGACTCCGGTGCGGGAAACCAACTGGGTGCTTGATCAACTCCGAGCGGGGTTATTGATTAAATGCTGATTACTGAGTTCACCCAATATGATAGCGTTCGAGTGGTGCTCGGGCTGTCAGCCCGGGAGCTAAAGGACGAGCGTTTGGTCAACGAGCTTTTTTACAACACCTTGATTTTCGACCTGACTTCTGTGGGTTACTCCGTGGCTGCCGACGCTGACTTGGTTGGGGACTACCAGGCCATCGCCGCCGACCTCGGGGAGGCTACGGTAGCTGGCAGGTCGTTTTACTCTGCGGTGCGAGTGTACTCTGCCCATGCTGTGGCTTTTCAATGCTTGCCGGGGCTGTCTGAAATGTCTCCCTATTATGTTTCGGACAGCAAGGCGGCTATGAGAAAGAACCAGGGGGAAACTGAGGAGCGGGTTACAGCGGCTTACTTCCGGTATCGTTCTTTATTGCAGGAAGCTTATGCCGCTTACTTGGGAGTTGCAGCGCCCGAGTCTTTCCGATTCAATTTACTGGGGATTTCCGCGCCTGATTTCGACCCTGTAACTGGAGGCTGATATGGATCTTTATGATGTCGCGCAATATTTCGATGACATCAAGGTCTATGATGCCTATTCCGGTGCCTACCTCTTTACCTGCCAGATGGACCAGTACGACGCCACTACTCGGGACAGCATGACCGGTTGGCGTCGGACCTGCTCCGCACCTGTCATCACCATACCACCCCGCCGGGTTATCCGGATCCAAGGTTTTGATTATATCTGCGGTCAGACCTTCAAGGATTTTTTTGTTGATCGGGTGATCCGCGAGCATTTGTTGATGCACCCCTCTGACGGCCTCTTTACCCTCGGCACTGCTCGGCAGTTTATCGACGAAGAGGAGGATATGACTTCGTTTCATGGGGCCTTGGCGGTGCGCAAGGAGGTTAAGGAAGAGGGCGAGTCTTCACAATTTTTTGCAGTTTATAACATTTACCTGGCCCTGACCGAAACGGCTGAGCGGGATTTGCTGGTCCGGGGCCCTGACAATATCTTTTACCGGATCCAGAGTATTGAAGTGCAGACCGGCAGGTACCGGACCCTGTTCGTGTCTGAGCTTGGCATGGATGCGCTGACCACGGTGGTTTATACCCCCGCCGGCGACTATGACGTGACCACGGATACGACAGCAGCCGGAACCCCTCAGACCCTGGCCGCGGTGGTTGAACGTTACCAGACCAATTACCGCTATATGACTTGGGCGGCGGAAAAGTTCCGCAACGGTGACATTGTGGTGACCGTTAGCGAAGAGGACTTGGCAGCCCCGAAGAACAATGACCGGGTGCTGGCCAGGGGGCGGGATTACCGGGTGCTGGAGGCCCAGCAGGACGGTTTCGGATGTTGGGAGCTGCAGTGCCGCCCAACCAACTTCAACCTGGTGGTGGAGACTTGATGTTTACCGTGACCGAAGCTGAAAAATCCAGGTTTACCTTGGCACTGACAGCCAAGCTCAATCGCATGCGTCAGGCTTGTGGTGAGGTTTATCGTGGCTATGCCTTGGCGGTTTATCACCGGATTCTCACGGAAACGCCGCAGTATTCCGGTAACGCGGTGTCGAACTGGAACGTATCGATGGGCCAGCCCAACTACAAGGTCAAGTACACTTGGAAGGAATCCGGATCCAATCTTCGTTGGGTGCCACGGTTCAGCAAAGGAGCACCTCCGGCGATCATGGATTCGGTGCATAGCAACTCGGCGATATTTGCCGGCCCGTTTACGCTTACCGCTCCGTATTACCTCGCTAATGCGGCTGAAAACCTTGACAAAAAATCGTATATCCAGTTATTAGAAAGGAACCCTAACTTTTTTCTGCGACCCGTAAATGAGCCGGGACAGATGGTTGAGCGGGTGGCGAATTCAGCAAGGACTTTTGGGATTTTGAGCCAAGCCCGGATTGAGAGTTTGCGCAAGCTGGCGCCGGGGCAATTGGGTAACCCGGGGGTTGGGTTATGAGTCACCGCTTAACGTGGGAACAGGCTCGGCAGGTGATAACCACTCACTTCATCGCGGAGTGGGGAAACCAGCTTGATTATTTTCTTGAGGGCCAGGAGCAGCCGGACCTGACCCAGCGAACCACTCCATTCGTATTGTTGGCGATAGAGGCGGTAAGGACTACCCAGATCGGGATGCTCGGCAAGACCCCGCCCAAGCGGGCGTATGGGCAGGTGGATGTAACAGTATTTGTGCCAATGTCGGTTGGTGCCCGGGTCAGGATGGAGGCCACGGACAAACTTGATGAAATATTTGCTGCGGTGACTGTAGGGGCCATAACTTTTCAGGACACCCGCACCCTCTCTTTGGTGGACGGCAAGGACTGGAGATCTCAGACGGTTCTGGCTGATTTTTATTTCGAAAAGATAACGTAAGGAGACACGATCATGGCTGTCACTTCCCAGGCTTCAACTTCTGCGGCCCAGTTGTCCTATCTCGAGGAAGAAACTTTTGGTGTAACCCCGGCAGTGGGAGCCCCCAAACTTCTGCGGATGACTGGTGAAGACCTCAACTTCGACTACTCCATGGAGCAGTCGGCGGAAATCAACGCTACCCGCCAGGTATCCGACGCAATCATCACCGATGCCTCGGCTACGGGTGGGTTCAACTTCAAGATGCAGTACCGGGAGTACGACCCTTTCATTGAAGCTCTACTCTGTTCCGAGTTTGCGGTATTCGGTGTTGGTGGGGTAAAGACCCTGACTGTAACCTTCAATAAGACTAACCGCACCATCACCGGCGGCGCCGGAGATTTCACTGGCCTAGTGGTAGGCCAGTACATCGGCATTAAAGAATCAACCAAGAACAATGGCCATTACCGGATTACCACCAACACTGGCGCCGTGCTGACGGTCGACGAAGAGACTCCGTTGCTCGACGACGAAGCGTCTGTCGAGGTCGAGGTTTCTTCTTCTCGGGTCACTGTTGGCACCGGGGATCTCCGTAGCTTCTCCATCGAGAAGTCTTTCACCGATGTTGATCAGTATTTCATGCACCGTGGTCGTGCTATCTCCCGGATGGAGCTGAGTTTCGCTACCGGCCAGATCCTGACCGGTTCGTTCGGCACCATCGGCAAGGATGTTATCCGGGCCGATGCTACCCAGTTTGCGGAAGCGGCCGTGCCTGCAGAAGCGTTTGGTATTTCCTCGGCGGTTACCGGGGTTGGCCAGATCTTTGTCCGCAACAAAGCCGGCTCCAGCATTCTCGGTGGTGCTTATATTAATTCGGCTAACATAGTAATCGACGGGGTTCTGCGGGAGCAGAAAGCCATCGGTCACCTTGGCGCGATCGGGATCGGCAAAGGTACTTATTCGATTACTGGCACCTTGGAACTGTACCTCGCCACCGGTTCGATCTATGACGCGGCGTTGGCCAATCAGTTGATCTCGGTAGTGATCCCGACCAAAGATGTTGAGGGCAACGGTTACGCCTTCATCTTCAACAATGTCAAGCTCAACGTGCCGTCGGTAGCCGCCGGCGCCAAGGACCAGGATGTTATGCTGTCCTGTCCGTTTACCGCAGTGGCCCCGAGTTCGGCAGTCGACAAGATGATCATTGTCGATCGGTTCGGCGACTCCGCGGTCACCACTACTTAATAACCCCCAGGAGGAGGTAGAGTATGTCATTTGATGTTTTTGCGGCGTATGCCACAGATGAAAAGAAGGAAAACGAAGGTGTGGAAATTTCTTTGGGCGGCGGGGCTACCATGACGGTAGCCCGGATGCCCAGCGAGAAGTACTCCAAGGTGTTGGTTGAGCGGCACGAGGCCAACCAGGAAATGATGAGGGGGCTTAGCAAGGAGCAGGCTGATAAGCTCGACCGCGATACCTTCATCACTGTGCTGGCTGACACGGTGCTGCTCGATTTTAAAGGGGTCAGCTACAAAGGCAAGGCCTTGAAGTATAACCGGGAAAACGCGATCAAGCTGCTGCAGATCAAGGATTTTCGGGTCAAGGTGATCACCGAAGCGCAGAACCTGGACAATTACCGGGTTAAGTTGGATGGAGATGACGCGGGAAACTGACCGCGGTCCTGAAGTACCAGTTGACGTGGGCCAAGGCGGCTGAGCTGTTTGAAGAGCTGCAGAAGCAAGGGAAGAAGTTGGGGCCAGGGGCGCAGGCAAAACCCCAACTTCTTCCCCGCCTTGAGGTTTATTGGCAGGCGTTCCTGGACCTGCACCTCCGGCGCCAATGGCATGCTTCAGGGCCGCAGCCTCTGACGTACCAGGAAATGAAGGCTTACATTGAGTTGAAGTTTCCGATGGGCAAGGCCCAGATCCTACGGTTCCTGCTCTTCGTAGAGCAGCTCGACGATGTTTACCTCAGCGACTACGCTGATAAACAGGAGAAAAAAGGTTGAGCGACACCGATCTCATATTAAGGATATCCGCTGACCACGAGGGACTGGAACAGGTTAGGACCGCTACCGAGGCTTTGCGGAGTGTCCTGTCCGGTGCCGGGTTGGGTGTTGGGACCGGGGCTAAAGCAGCAACTGATGATTTGCAGAAGATGGCCGCTCAGGCCAAGATCCTTAAGGCTGAGCTGGCGCTGCTCGAAAAGCAGAAAACCAAACTCACCACTACCGTTCAGCAGTTAACAGCAGCTCAAGCCCAACATCAGAATCAAGCTAAACTAGCTACTGCTTCTCTCTCCCAGTTGGCGCAGG
>JBLRWT010000036.1:0-9835 GCA_047921095.1 Wenzhouxiangella sp.
GTGGCATGAGAGTCATGAATGGCAAGTTTCGTACCGAAAGCATTGCTCAAGCGGCTATACAACCGTTCGAGCCTGCGCAATACCGAATCGGGGGTGCGCTTCTCGATCAAGAACAGGCTCAGTCCGGCCCGGCTGGAGCAGGTCGAGCGGGTCCGAATCGACGACAGGGACATCGTGCCCGAACGCATTCGCCTGTCCCTGGATGGCAACCCATCCTTTGCCCTCACGGAGATGACCTCCGATGCGGCGATTGATTTCCCGCTGGGCACCCTGCTGGTTCTTGATCTTGAAATCGAGCCGCTGGACGAAGGCGAGCATCGCATCGAGCTGGCCTTCCGGGCCGCACCATTCAAGACTCTGAATTTTGCGGTGACCGATACGCTGCGGACAAATCAACGGGATCCGGACAGCATCCCGCGCGATGCCGAAAACGACTACGGCGAACAGATCATTCGTGCCCGCCAACGCTTTGTCGCCGAACGAACCGGCGCCGAGCTCGACCACATCACCCGCTACTCGATCGACCCCAAGGTCACGCGTGGCAACATTGAACACTTTACCGGCGTGGCCCAGGTGCCGCTGGGCCTTGCCGGACCGCTGCATGTCAATGGCGAACATGCCCAGGGTGCGTTCTACGTGCCGATGGCCACCTCCGAGGGCACACTGGTGGCGTCTTACAACCGCGGCATGCGAGTGATCCGCGAGTGTGGCGGCGTCAAGTGCGCCGTCGTCGGCGACAACATGCAACGTGCGCCGGTGTTCGCCTTCGAAGATGCCGCCAGTGCGCGACGTTTTGCCACCTGGCTGAAGTCTCAAACCGAAACGCTGCGACGCCTGTGCGCTGAATCCGATCGATTCGTGTCCCTCAAGTATGTCGACTATTACCTGGCCAGCCGCTTCTGCTATACCCGCTTCAACTTCACCACCGGGGATGCGGCCGGAATGAACATGGTCGGCAAGGCGACGTTTGCCGCCTGCAACTGGATCCTGCAGAACTTCGATGGCGCCGAAGTGAAGGACTTCTATCTCGAAGCCAATTTTGCTACCGACAAGAAGGCCTCGATGATCAACTCGATGCGCACCCGCGGCAAGCGGGTGACAGCCGAACTGGTGGTCAGGCGACAGGTCTTGCGCGACATCATGGATGCCGACACCGAGCAGCTCTATACCCACTCGAAGATCGCCAACATTGGGTCGATGCTCGCCGGTGCCAACAACAACGGTTGTCATGCCGCCAATGGCATCACGGCGATCTTCATTGCCACCGGCCAGGATGTGGCCAACGTGGCCGAAAGCTCGACCGGGATTCTCTATACCGAGCTGACCGAGGACAAGGATCTATACATCTCGATCACCTTGCCGTCACTGATCGTCGCCACCATCGGCGGCGGCACCGGTTTGCCGACCCAGGCCGAGAGCCTGCGCATCATGGACTGTGAAGGCGTTGACAAGGTGATGAAGTTCGCCGAGATCGTCGCCGGCACCGTGCTTGCCGGCGAGATTTCCCTGGGTGCCGCGATCTCCTCGCTGGACTGGGTCTCCAGCCATGATCAGCTCGGTCGCAACGATCCCACGCAAGAGAAGGCCTGAGGCCCCTGCTTTTTCAAGACGCTTAAATCTGAAGGTTGAACAGACCGACGATGCCGATGATGATCAGGTAGATCGCGACGATGAAGCTCAGCAGTCTTGGCACGAGGAGGATCAAGATGCCGGCAATCAAGGCAAGCAGGGGTGCAAGCTGGAAATGGATGTTCATGGTCGCTGTTCCTTATCTTTTTGTGTTGAGTCCGGAGCATCCCCCGTTCTTGTGCCCAAGTCAAGGATGGGTGTTCAGCTTCCTGGCGTTGATCTTCGAACCACGTTGAATCAAAACGGCAGCCACCTGGCTGCCGTTTTTGCTTTACAGGATGATAGACATTATTTCTGTATCAGCCGCAATTCAAGCAGCTTGACTTCGCGCAGGACACGGTTGGCTTCGAAATGCATGCCCATGAAGCCGCGCAGAAAGACCGAGAGCTGAACCAGAACAACGGCCATGACGCCCCAGCGAAGTGCCGGCAAAAGCGCCTCGACGCTGAACAACTGAAACAGGGCATACACAGCGGCGATGAAGAAGATCAGCTGGATGATGCCGACCAGCCACATCACCCAGCCCAGCCGGCCGGTAAACAAGGCAAATGCCTGGGTGAAGTAACCGGGCTCGTTGCTGAAATCCTGCAGCAGTCTTTCATCTTCTTCGGACAGGGTCTGGTTGATCAATTGATCGATCTTGTTCATGTCGTACTCTTTCATGGGGTATCTCCTTCGAGTTTGGCGCGCAGCTTGTTGCGTGCGTGCATAAGGCGTGTCTTGATGGTGCCCGGTGGTGTATCGAGTGCCACTGCAACCTCGGCGACTCGCAGACCCTCCAGGTAGAAAAGCGCCATCGCTGCTTGCTGTTCGGTTGGAAGTTCGGCCATGGCCGACCTGACGATGGCCAGGTCGGTGAGGTTTTCATCGATAGCAAGACCAGCATCTGTTTCCGGTTCACGGGCAAGCGCCGCCTGACCGATTCGCTGGCGTTGCCGTTTGTGTATGCTTCTGGCACACCGATTCGTCACGATGCGAAAAGCCCAGGTGGCAAAGGCATTGCTGTCATTCAATCCGCCAATGCCGCGGATGATCTCTACCCAGGCCTCCTGGGTGACGTCCGCGGCCAACTCGGGCTCGCCCGTCAGGCGTCTGGCATGGGCCATCAGCCGTGGCTGCCAGCGTTCGGCCAGCCGGGCCAGGGCCTGCCGGTCACCCAGTCGGGCTGATGCGGCAAGAAAACTGTCGTAGACCCTGTCTTTTTCAGTACGCACCGACTTGAGGCTCCCTTCAATTGTCACTATTGATAGTAGAGTGTCCGGAAGTCACATTTCGGTTCAATCCATCGAGCATGGGCTCTGAAACTCAGGGCAATCGTTTCAGTCCAGGCTCACCGAGCTTCAGGATGTACTTATGCTGGGTGCCATCGCAGGTGACATCATCGGTTCGGTTTACGAGCACTCGCCGGTCGATTCAATCGACTTCGATCTGTTCCCGCCGGGTAGTCGCTTCACCGACGACTCGGTGCTGAGCGTTGCCGTAGCCGAAGCCATCCTGTCGGATGGTGATTATCGGACACAACTATTGAACTGGGGTCTTCGCTATCCCCGTGCCGGCTATGGGCGTTCGTTCCACGACTGGCTGCACCGGGGTGGTGGGGCGCCTTACAACAGTTGGGGCAATGGTTCGGCCATGCGGGTCGGGCCCGTCGGCTGGGCATTCGACAACGAGCATGAGGTGCTGGAACAGGCTCGCGCGAGTGCGGCTGTGACCCATGATCATGCGGAGGGAATCAAGGGCGCTCAGGCCACGGCACTGGCAGTCTTCATGGCGCGCCAGGGCCAATCCATGACCATGATCAAGGCGCGAATCAGTGAGCAGTTCGGTTATGACCTGTCGCGCAGCCTGGCAGAGATCCGGCCGGACTATGGTTTCGATGTGTCCTGCCAGGGCAGCGTGCCCGAAGCGATCATTGCGTTTCTTGAATCTGATGACTATGAAGGTGCCGTGCGCAATGCTGTTTCACTGGGTGGTGATGCCGACACCCAGGCCTGTATTGCCGGCGGGATCGCCGAGGCCTTCTATGGCGAGGTGCCCGCAGACATTGTCGAGCAGGCCGAGCAGCGCCTACCGGAGGAGATGCGCGATGTGATCAGGCGGTTCGAGCAGTGGCGGCAATCACGTCAATGACGATCAGGTATGAGAAGATAACCATACCGGCGGGAGGCCGCTTACTCAACGTGAAAAGATCAAACAGGGAGTATCACCAGTGCGCATGATCGCCAAGTGCGAATCGCGTTCGGAAGCCGCCGAGCGCGCCGCTTTTCTGCAATCGCATGGCATTGCCACGCATATATCCGACATGACGTCGTTGCGTATGAACCTGGCCCATCAGGGCCGGTTCCGGGCCGGACTGTGGGTGGTGCTTGAAGCACAGTACGACGACGCCATCGGGCTGCTGGACGATCCCGACCATCAAGTCAGCAATCCATTGAGCGTCGACCAGATGCATCACATGGAAACCGAAGGCGCCGCCCAGGCGAGAAAGACCCTGATCCGCTGGTCCCTGCTCATCGCCATCGCCCTGGCAGCCGCCGCAGCATTGGTTGTCGGGTTGGATCTTTGATTAGATCAGAAACCGCCGATACTGTGACCGGGTTCTCGCAATGCGATCCGATCTTGATCGGGATCTGACCACTGACCACTGACCACTGACCACGGACGCACAGACGCACAGACGCACAGACGCACCGTCCCTCAGCTACCATTGACCCCATGAGCGCATTCGACGACAAGGACCGGTCCCGCTTCCTGCCGCCGGAGCATGAGTTGTCCGAAAAATTCATCCTGACCGGTGGACCCGGTGGGCAGCATGTCAACCGCACCGAAACCGGGGTCCAGTTGCGCTTTGACGTCTGGGCTTCGGACACGCTCGCGGGTGAGGTCAAGGCACGGCTGATCAAGCTGGCCGGCAGTCGGGCCGATTCGAACGGCGTGATTTCGATCGAGGCCAAGAGCCATCGCAGCCAGCATCGCAATCGTGAAGACGCGCGCGAACGCCTGGCCGCGCTGATCGAAAAAGCCCATCACCAGCCCCGCAAGCGCGTGGCCACCCGGCCGACGCGCTCAGCCAAGAAAAAACGCCTGAAAGCCAAGCGTCACAAGGGGAAGATCAAGCAGAAGCGCGCGAAACCGGGTCTGGAGGATTGAACACGAGACCTAATCCGGCAATTCAATCTCGCCTTTGAGGTAATCGACTGCGCGTCCGGTCAGGATGACGCGGTTGCCGACCAGTTCGCAGTGGACTGTGCCGCCGCGGTTTGAGAGTTGACGCCCGACCAAGGTCGTCTTGTTCAGCCTCTTGGCCCAGTAGGGCGCCATCTTGCAATGGGCCGAACCGGTGACGGGGTCTTCGTTGACTTTCAGCTTGGGATAGAAGCAGCGACTGACGAAATCACACTCATTGCCGGGCGCGGTGGCGATGACGCCGCGACGATCGAGCTGGGCCAGGGCTGAGAAGTCGGGCGCCAGGTTGATGATCTCCTGCTCGCTGGCAAAGATGGCCAGGTAGTCGGGGGCAGCGCGCACCTCGACCGGGGTGGCGCCCAGGCCGGACAGCAAGGCCGGCGGGGCATCAATCGGCTCCGAGGCGATGGCGGGGAAGTCCATGCTCAGGCCTTGCCGAACCTTTGTCACCGTCAACTCACCGCTGCGGGTCTGGAAGTTCAGCTTCATGCCGGTATATCCAAGATGTTCAAACAGGACATGGGCGCTGGCCAGGGTGGCATGACCGCACAGATCCACTTCGGCTTCCGGCGTGAACCAGCGCAGGTGAAACCCGCGACCATCGGCAACGAAAAAAGCGGTTTCGGACAGGTTATTTTCAAGCGCAATTGATTGCAGCAATTCATCCGGCAACCAGGCGCTCAACGGCACCACTGCCGCGGGGTTGCCGGTAAAAACCCGGTCGGCAAAGGCATCGATCTGGAACAGCGGGAGTTTCATCCGGGTTACGCTCGCATCTGGCAAGCGCCCAACAATAACAAAGGATCAGGATTGAAAAGCGGGAGAATGAGAATTGAAAATGAGGATTGATCAAAATGCGAATCTGGGTTGATGCCGATGCCTGCCCGGCGGTGATCCGGGAGATTCTGTTCCGGGCCGCCGAGCGGACCCGGACCCGGTTGACACTGGTCGCGAACCAGCCTCAGACAGTGCGGGCCTCGAAGCTGATCGATGCAATCCAGGTCTCGTCCGGCTTCGACGTGGCGGACAACGAAATCGTCAGGCGGCTGAGCGCCGGCGATCTCGTCATCACTGCCGATATTCCATTGGCGGCCGAAGTCATCGAAAAGGGCGGACAGGCGCTCAATCCGCGGGGTGAGCTGTATACGGAAGCCAATATCAAAGCACGCTTGAGTATGCGCAACTTCATGGACAGCTTGCGTGGCAGCGGCGTCAATACCGGTGGCCCAGCCGCGCTGTCGACCAGCGACCGCAAGCGTTTCGCCGATCAACTTGACCGCTGGCTGGCAAAGAAACGATAGAGTCAGGCGGGCATGCGCTACCATTCGGGTTGGCAATTCGACCCGATGGATACTGGCATGAAACGCGACCAGATCGATTTTCCACCCCAGCATGAGCCGTTGCGCGAAGACGTTGGCCTGCTGGGTTCACTGGTGGGCGACCTGCTGCGGGAGCAATGCGGCGAGCGTCTGTTCGATCGGGTCGAGACCGCACGGGGCGCGGCGATCGATCGTCGGGCAGAGCAGGGCGATGGTGAGGAGCTTGAAGCGTTATGCCGTTTCGATGACTGCGATGAGGCGACCAATTTCGTGCGCGGGTTTACCACCTGGTTTCGTATGGTCAATCTGGCCGAGCAAGTCCATCGCATTCGTCGCCGCCGCCAGTATCAGGCTGAAGGGGCCGGCAACCAGCCCGACAGTCTGGCCGATGTGTTTGTCGGCCTGCGCGAGGCTGGAGTCGGCTGGGAAGACATCGAAAGCCTGCTGGGGGATTTGCTGATCGAGCCGGTCTTTACCGCTCATCCGACCGAGGCCACGCGGCGTTCGATCCTGGAGAAGGAACAACGGATGGTGCGCTACCTGGTGCAGCGACTGGACCCCGGCATGCCCGCAGGTGAAGCGAATCGTCTGATCGACCGGGTACGGATGGAACAGACGGTTGCCTGGCAGACCGCCGAGCAGTCACAAAGCCGGCCCACTGTGGCTGATGAAGCCGAGCATGCGCATTTCTACCTGGCCGATGTGCTCTACCGCATCGCCCCAGTATTCCACGAGAACCTGGCCGAGGCGGCAAGAACCGCGTTCGGCACCGATATCTGGCCCGGCCATCTGCCGACGGTATTGCGTTTTGGCTCGTGGGTCGGCGGCGACATGGATGGCAATCCCAATGTTGGCCCGGATACCGTGCTCGACACGCTGGCCGAACAGCGTCGGCAGGTGATCGGCAATTACCGACGCGAAGTAACCACGCTCAACCGTCTGCTGAGTCAGACCGAAGGGCGGGTTGATATCAGCCAGTCTTTGCGCCAGCGCATCGATGACTATGCCGACCGCTTGCCTGAAACGCTCGCTGCTGTACCGGCACGCCATACTGACATGCCCTACCGGGTGTTTCTCTACCTGGTCGATGCCAGGCTCAAGGCGACGTTGAATGATCAGGCAGAGGCTTATCGCTCATCCGAGGAACTCTGCAACGATCTCGAATTGATCATCAACAGCCTGCAGGCCAATCGCGGCCAGCGGGCAGGCCTGTTCCCGGTGCAGCGCCTGCGCCGTCGGGTCGATATCTTCGGCTTTCACCTGGCCGCGCTCGACCTGCGGATCGATTCGGGTGACCTGCATGCTGCGGTTGCCGAGCAACTCGGGGATGCCGAATGGCCGGACCGTCCTGCTGACCAGCGCACCGCCCGTCTGCTTGAAATCCTTAACGATGGTGGCATCGGTAGCGACCGCAACAACAATCACCCGGTATTCCTGTTGCTTCAGGCCGCCGCCACCGCCCACCAACGTTTCGGCACTGGTTGCATCGCCACCCTGATCGTCAGCATGAGCCGCAACGCCGACGATGTTCTGGCCGCCTGGCTGATGGCCCGCGCCGCCGGCATTGAGGATGGCCGGCTGGATCTCGTTCCGCTGTTCGAAACAGTGGCCGATCTGGAAGCAGCCGAACGGGTCATGTCCGGTCTGCTTGACCTGCCCTTGTGGCAGGACCTGCTGGCCCAGCGCGACAATCGCCAGATGATCATGATCGGCTATTCCGACAGCAACAAGGACGGCGGCATGGTCGCCTCCCGCTGGTCGCTGCAGGATGCCCAGCGCAAACTGGTGGCGCTGTTTGCCGACCATGATGTCAAGGTCACGTTCTTTCATGGCCGTGGCGGCACCGTGGGCCGCGGCGGTGGCAAAACCCATCAGGCCGTCTTGGCTGCGCCTGCCGGTTCCGTGGCGGGTCGGTTGCGCATGACCGAGCAGGGCGAAGTCATCCATCGCAAGTACTCGTTGCGCGCCATTGCCATCCGCAATCTTGAGCAGACCGCCGGGGCCGTGATCAAGGCCAGCCTGGACCGTGAATCGGCCAGCCGCGATCATGCCCAGTGGCACCAGTGGATGGCCCGCCTTTCTGATCTGGCGCGTACGGCCTATCGTGATCTGGTCTACGCGGAGCCGGACTTTGGCGACTATTTCCGTGCTGCCACGCCGATCGATGTCATCGAGCGGATGCGGATCGGTTCCCGCCCGGCCTCGCGCCAGAAAAAGACCGGCATCGCCGGCCTGCGCGCCATCCCCTGGGTGTTCGCCTGGGGCCAGAGCCGGCATGCCCTGCCGGGCTGGTACGGCCTGGGATCGGGGCTGGAGCAACTGATCGACGAGATCGGCGAGGAGGCTCTGATGGATATGGCCGGCAACTGGCTGTTCCTGGCCAATCTGCTCGAAGATGCTGAAATGGCCATGGCCAAGTCGGACATGGCCATCGCGCGCCGCTATGCCAGCCTGGCCGGCAACCTCGGTGACAAGTATTACCCGCGTATCCTGGCCGAATTCCAGCGCACAGAACAGTTGATCTGTCGCCTGAAGGGGCAGGACAAACTGCTTGATCGCGACCCGACCCTGAAGCGCTCGATCCTGCTGCGCAACCCTTACGTCGATCCCATGAGCTTCACCCAGGTCGACCTGCTGGCCCAATGGCGCTCGGGCGACCGTAACGACGCCGCGATCGAGCAGGCACTGGTCGCCTGCGTTCACGGCATTGCCCAGGGGCTTCAGAACACGGGTTAAATGAGAGGCGTAGCGGAATATTGCAGGAGCGGCCCTCTGGCCGCGATCACAGGTCGGATCGCGACCAGAGAATCGCTCCTGCGCTGAATCTGAGCAAACCGATCCTGCGATCCAGACAAGTGCTGTTGCCATCGATGGCAGCGTTGGATTATCCTCTAAACGAGCCCCCGACCGCAAATCCGACGGAGGTTGTCATGCCACGTCACTTCTTTACCGATCGAACCTTTGCAACTTGCCTCTGTGCCGCGTTTTGTACATTTCTTTTCATTGTTCCCGGTACAGGTCTTTCCCAGCAGCACATGCACGATCACGACGAGGTCAGCCCCGACCAATCCATCGGCACGGTTGACTTCCAGGTCGATTGCGCCAGCGAGGTGCAGTCCGACTTCGACCGCGCACTCGGCTTGATGCACCACATGATGTATGTCCAGGCCCGTTCGAACTTTGAAGACATCATCGAGGCCGATCCCGATTGCGCCATGGCGCACTGGGGTGTGGCCACGACCCTGTTTCAACCCCTGTGGGGCACGCGGCCGGACAGTGCCGACTTGCAACGGGGCTGGCGGAGCATCGAGACGGCGCGCGAGAAGGTCGAGTCCAAACGCGAATCAAGCTTGATCGAAGCGACCGCCGGGTTTTTCGAGGATCCCGAATCCACGGCCTTCTGGCCGCGCATCGATCGCTGGGCCTCAAGAATGGAAAAAGCCCACCAGGCTCACCCGGACGATCTGGATATCACCGCCTTGTACGGCCTGTCGCTGTTGACCCTGGCCCAGCGGGCCGATGATCGCGATCCGCTGCACGATCGGGCCGAAACCCTGCTTCGAGAGGTCTTCGAGCAGGTGCCGACCCATCCGGGCGCGATTCACTATTCCATTCATGCCACCGATGCCGACGGCCGGGCGGAGAACGCCCTGGACATGGTTGAGATGTACGGGCAGATCGCTCCGGAAGTGCCGCATGCG
>JBLRWT010000037.1:0-9782 GCA_047921095.1 Wenzhouxiangella sp.
ATGATGATCGCGGCGGAAATATACGGCATCACGCCAAGCGCGAAGATCGAAAACCGACCCAAGGCACCGCCGGAGAACATGTTGAACATGTCCACGATCGTGCCGCGGGTCATGTCCATCAGTTCGACCAGCGCCGCCGGATTGATCCCCGGTACCGGAATGAAGGTACCGAAACGGAACACCAGCAAGGCAACCAGCACCAGGAACAGGCGTTGCCGCAGTTCCTTCAGGCGCCCAATGCCGCCGAGCATGCCTGCCATTTCCGAGCCAGCGCGAGCCATTATTCGACTGTTCCGCCTGCGGCTTCAATCGCCTTGACGGCACCGGCCGTGACATGCATGCCACGAATGGTGACCGCGCGCTCGATGTCGCCCTTGCAGATCAAGCGAACCTGCTTGGTGTCGTTAGGCACCAGGCCGGCGGCCTTGAGCGTATCGACGTCGACAGTATCGCCTTCCAGTATGTTGATCTGGTACAGGCGGATCTCCCGGGTCTTGCGGTTGACGGCCGAGTTGAAACCAACCTTCGGAAGCCGGCGCTGCAGCGGCATCTGGCCGCCTTCGAAACCCACCTTGTGGTAGCCACCCGAACGTGATTTCTGGCCTTTGTGTCCGCGCCCGGCGGTTTTGCCAAGGCCCGAGCCAATACCACGGCCGACGCGCTTGCGAGTCTTGCGGCTGCCTTCAGCCGGCTGGACGGAATTGAGTTTCATGATGACCGGTTCCTAATAAATTCGATGTGTTCAGGTCTCTTCGACCCGCACGAGGTAGTTGACCTTGTTGATCATCCCGCGCACCGCCGGGGTGTCTTCAAGCTCTACCGTATGGTTCATCCGACGCAGACCAAGACCGCGAATGGTGGCGCGGTGACTCTGGATCGTTCCGATGGTGCTGCGAACCTGTGTGACGCGCAGCCTGGATGCTGATTTCTTAGCCATGTTGTTCCAGAATCTCCTCGATGGGCTTGCCACGCTTGATGGCCACCTTTTCCGGTGAAACCATGGCCTGGAGGCCTTTCATGGTGGCGCGAACCAGGTTGATCGGGTTGTTTGACCCGACGCTCTTGGCCAGCACGTTATGTACCCCAACCGCTTCGAATACGGCGCGCATGGCACCACCGGCGATCACACCGGTACCTTCCGAAGCCTGTTGCATGTACACGCGCGACCCACTGTGGCGCGCCTTGACCGAGTGCCACAGCGTGCCCTCGTTCAGGGAGATGCGAACCATGTCGCGGCGGGCGCGTTCCATGGCTTTCTGAATCGCCGCCTGCACCTCGCGCGCCTTGGCGTAGCCAAATCCGACCTTGCCATCGCCGTCGCCAACCACTGACAGAGCAGTAAAGCTGAACTGACGTCCACCCTTGACCACTTTGACCACGCGATTGACGGCAACCAGTTTCTCGATCAGATCGTCGCTATTGTTGTCTCTTGCCATGATGAATTCCGTATTCCTTAAAACTTCAGGCCGGCTTCACGCGCGGCTTCGGCCAGGGCCTTGATCCGGCCGTGATATTTGAAGCCGGAGCGATCGAAGGCCACGCCTTCCACACCGGCAGCCAGCGAACGTTCGGCAATTGCCTTGCCAACAGCCTTGGCAGCGTCAACATTACTGGTTCCCGACAGACCTTCACGCAGGTCCTTCTGAACAGTTGAGGCCGCAGCGACTGTTTTTCCACCACCCGGCGCGATGATTTGCGCGTACAGGTGACGGCCGGAACGGTGCACGGTCAATCGGGCGACGCCCTGGCGCTGGATCCGCGAACGTGTCTTTCGGGCCCGACGCAGTCTCGATTCGTTCTTTACGCTCATCTTCGCTTTCCTTAAGCCTTCTTGGCTTCCTTCATCACCACGCGCTCATCTGCGTAGCGCACGCCCTTGCCCTTGTAGGGCTCAGGGGGACGATAGGCGCGGATCTTGGCGGCGACTTGCCCGACCTTCTGCTTGTCGCTGCCCCGCACAAAAATCTCGGTCTGGCTCGGTGTCTCGATGCTGATCCCTTCGGGAATTTCAAATTCCACCGGGTGACTGAATCCGAGCTGCAAGTTCAGGTTCCTGCCCTGCATGGCGGCACGATAACCGACACCAACCAGCGCCAGTTTCTTCTCGAAACCATTGGTCACGCCTTCAATCATGTTGGCCACCAGTGCGCGCATCGTTCCGGCCATGGCCATATCCGCCTCTTTGATGGGAGCCACGTTGATGACCCCATCCTCGAGCTTCAATTCCACCGCGGGGTGCAGGTCCATTTCAAGGGTGCCCTTGGAACCCTTGACCTTGACCACGCCGCCAGCCTGGCTGAACTCGACGCCCTTCGGTACTTCGATCGGACTTTTTGCAATTCTTGACATTGTCTTCAACCTTTCCTGATCAGGCGACCAGGCAAAGAACTTCGCCACCGTGCCCTTCGGCACGTGCGCGCGCATCCGTCATGACACCTTTCGAGGTGCTGACGATCGCGATTCCCAGCCCGTTGAGAACCCGTGGGATCTCCGAGGTGGCATGGTATCGGCGACGGCCCGGCTTGCTGAAACGATCCAGGCGGTCAATTACACCGCGGCCTTCAACGTACTTCAGCTCGATCACCAGGTTGGCCTTCACGCCTTCCTGCTCTACCTGTAGCTCACGGATATAACCTTCATCCTTGAGCACCTTGGCAATGGCAACCTTGACCGTCGAAGACGGCATGGTCACGGTACGCTTGTTGACAGCCTGGGCGTTCTTGATGCGCGCCAGCATGTCGGAAATGGGATCATTCATACTCATTCGGTCTACTCCTTACCAACTTGCCTTGCGCAGACCCGGAACATCGCCGCGCATTGCCGCTTCACGCAGCTTGTTGCGAGCCAGACCGAACTTGCGATAATAACCACGCGGCCGGCCGGTAATCCGACAGCGACTGCGCTTGCGCACCGGGCTGGAATCGCGCGGCAACTTGCTGAGCCTGTGCATTGCGTCCTGCTTGGCTTCGTACTCCGCTTCCGGATCCGAAATCACGCGCTTGAGTTCGGCCCGCTTCTCGGCATACTTCGCCGAAAGCTTTGCGCGCCGTACATCACGTTGGACCATTGAAATCTTTGCCATGCCTGTGTTCTCTCCTTAACGGGCCCGAAACGGGAAGCCAAACGCTTCCAGCAGAGCCAAACCTTCTTCATCGTTGCGTGCTGAAGTGGTAATGGCAATATCCATTCCACGGATCGCATCGATCTGGTCGTAATTGATTTCCGGGAAAATGATCTGCTCGGTCACACCCAGGTTGTAGTTGCCCTGACCATCGAACGATTTGCGCGAGATCCCACGGAAATCCCGGACGCGCGGCAGCGCGATCGTGACCAGACGGTCAAGAAACTCGTACATCCGCTCGCGACGCAAGGTGACCTTGCAACCAATCGGGTAGCCGTCACGGATCTTGAAGCTCGCAACGGACTTGCGCGCCTTGGTGACTACCGGCTGCTGGCCCGAAAGCTTGGCCATGTCGGACACGGCCTTTTCGATGACTTTCTTGTCACCAATGGCTTCGCCAAGTCCCATGTTGATGGTGATCTTGGTCAGACCCGGAACCTGCATGACATTGCCGTAGGAAAACTTTTCCTTCAGTTGACCAACAACGGTGTCGCGGTAATATTCGTGCAACCTAGCCATTCTATTTAGCCTCAGATATCTACGACTTCACCGGTGGAGCGGAAAAACCGCACCTTCCGGCCGTCTTCGAGAAACTTGAACCCAACCCGATCGCCCTTGTCGGTTGCCGGGTTGTACAGCATCACGTTGGAGGCCTGAATTGGCGCCTCACGTTCAATAATTCCGCCCGGCTTCTGGTTTTGCGGGTCGGGCTTCTGATGACGCTTGATCATGTTGACATTCTCAACCAGGAAGCGGTCATCCTTGAGTACCTTGAGGACGTGTCCTCGCTGGCCTTTGCTGCGGCCGGAGATCACGATGACCTCGTCACCCTTGCGAATACGTTGCATCATGCGCTCCTTACAGTACTTCCGGCGCCAGGGAAACGATCTTCATGAATCGCTCCGAGCGCAGCTCGCGAGTCACCGGCCCGAAAATACGGGTACCGATCGGCTCGAGCTTGTTATTGAGCAGAACCGCCGCATTGCCATCAAAGCGGATCAGCGAACCGTCACGACGACGGACACCCTTGCGGGTCCGTACGACTACGGCGTTGTAGACTTCGCCCTTCTTGACCTTGCCGCGCGGAATCGCTTCCTTGACGGTCACCTTGATGACGTCGCCAATGTTGGCATAGCGGCGCTTCGATCCGCCCAGAACCTTGATACACATGAGCTCGCGTGCGCCGCTGTTGTCGGCTGCTGCAAGTCTTGACTGCATCTGAATCATGCTGCTTTGCTCCGATTACTGGGCGCGTTCGACAATCTCGTCGACCAGCCAGCTCTTCGTCTTCGAGAGCGGACGGGACTGCGAAATGCGGACGGTATCGCCTTCATTGCATTCGTTATTTTCGTCGTGAGCGTGCACCTTGCTGGAACGGCGAATGTACTTGCCATACAGCGGGTGCTTGACCAGACGCTCCAAACGCACGGTTACGGTCTTGTCCATCTTGTTACTCACAACACGGCCGACCTGGCTGCGCTGGAGCTTGTCTTCAGTACTCATGCGGTATCACCCTGCACCTGGTTCATCACGGTCTTGATCCGAGCAATGTCTCTGCGGACGCGCTTGAGCTGGTGGCGCTCATCGAGACTGCCATTGCCCTGCTGCATGCGCAGGCTGAACTGCTCCTTGCGCGCTTCAAGCAACAGGTTCTTGAGCTCGGCGGCGTCCTTGCTGCGAAGTTCACTGGCTTTCATTACATGGTCCTCGCTACAAATGCAGTCTTGACACTGAGCTTGGCCGAGGCACGACGGAAAGCCTCGCGCGCAATATCTTCTGGCACGCCCTGGATTTCATAGATCATGCGTCCCGGCTGAACAGGCGCCACCCAATACTCGACGTTACCCTTGCCTTTACCCATCCGGACTTCAACCGGCTTCTTGGTGATCGGCTTGTCCGGGAACACCCGGATCCACAGCTTGCCACCACGCTTGACGTGTCGGGTAATCGCCCGACGTGCAGATTCGATCTGCCGTGCGGTCAGAAAGCCACGGGTGGTCGCCTGCAAGCCGAAATCGCCAAAACTGACACGATTTCCGACCTGGGCCAAACCACGGTTACGGCCTTTCTGCTGCTTTCTGAATTTTGTTCGCTTCGGCTGCAGCATGATCAGTTCTCCTTGCGTGCGCCCTTGCCGCGGGCGTTCTCTTGCGAGGCTGTCGACTCGGCATAGAGATCAAATACGTCACCGGTGTAGACCCAGACCTTGATGCCGATAACACCATAAGTCGTCTTGGCATCGGCAACACCGTAGTCCACATTGGCCCGCAGTGTGTGCAGCGGCACCCGGCCCTCGCGGTACCATTCGGTCCGCGCGATATCAGCACCATTCAGACGACCGCCAACCTGAACCTTGATACCCAGGGCACCGAGACGCATGGCGTTGCTCACGGCGCGCTTCATTGCGCGACGAAACATCACCCGACGCTCCAGCTGCTGAGCAATGGAGTCGGCAACCAATTTGGCATCCAGCTCCGGCTTGCGAATTTCGGTGACGCGGATATGCGCAGGCACACCCATGATCTCCGAAACCTTGGCCTTGAGCTTCTCGATATCCTCGCCCTTCTTGCCGATCACGATACCCGGCCGGGCCGTATGAATCGTGATGTCAGCGGACTTGGCCGGCCGCTCGATCTGGATATGGCTGATGGACGCGTGCGCCAGCACCTTGTGCAGGTATTCGCGCGTTTTCAGATCGCTGTACAGGTAGTTCGCGAAGTCTTCACCTTCCGCGTACCACTTTGCACGCCAGTCCTTGGCGATACCGAGCCGAATTCCAGTTGGATGTACCTTTTGACCCATGGTTTTTCCTTAGTCCTCTGCCACGACAACGGTGATGTGGCTAGTGCGCTTGAGAATGCGCGTATAGCGGCCCTTGGCGCGAGCACGACCACGCTTCATGGTCGGACCTTCATCGACAAAGATGCGACTGACCTTCAGTTCGTCAATGTCCGCGCCGGCATTGTTCTCGGCATTGGCCACTGCAGAAAGCAGCACCTTGCGGATAATGTGCGCGCCCTTTTTGCTGCTGAAATTCAGCAACTCATCAGCACGTTCTATCGCCAGCCCGCGAATCTGGTCGGCGACCAGGCGTGCCTTCTGTGCCGATATCTTGGCGCCCTTGAGCTTTGCTGTTGCTTCCATCACCGTTAGTCCTGGTTACTTGGTTCTGCGATCGGCAGCGTGACCCTTGTAGGTCCGTGTCGGTGCGAACTCGCCGAGCTTGTGCCCGACCATGTTTTCATTGATCAAAATGGGCACGTGCTGCCGACCGTTATGGACGGCAATAGTCAGACCTACCATGTCCGGCAGAATCATTGACCGACGCGACCAGGTCTTGATCGGACGCTTGCTGTTTGTTTGCACGGCCGTCTCCACCTTGGCTACCAGGTGGTGATCGATGAACGGCCCTTTCTTGATCGAACGTGGCATTGCGAATTCCTACGTTATTTACGCTTGCGCGGACGCGTGATGTATTTCGACGTACTCTTGTTTGACCGGGTGCGCTTGCCCTTGGTCGGCTGGCCCCACGGTGAAACCGGGTGGCGACCACCGGAAGTACGACCTTCACCACCACCGTGCGGGTGGTCAACCGGGTTCATGGCGACACCACGAACGGTTGGGCGAACGCCACGCCAGCGCTTCGCGCCTGCCTTGCCCAGCTTTTCCAGGTTGTGCTCGGCGTTGTCGACCTGGCCGATCGTTGCGCGACAGCGGGTGTGCACCTTTCTCATTTCGCCGGAGCGAAGCATCAAGGTTGCATAGCTACCTTCGCGCGCCACAAGCTGGACTGCGGCACCAGCGGTGCGGGCAATCTGCCCACCCTTGCCAGGCTTCAGTTCAACGTTATGCACTTGCGTACCAACGGGAATCGATCTCAGTGCCATCGCGTTGCCCGGCTTGATCGGCGCTTCCGACCCGCTCAGGACTTCATCACCCGCACGCACGTTACGTGCTGCCAGGATATAGCGGCGCTCACCATCCATGTACTTGATCAGGGCAATATGGGCGCTCCGATTCGGATCATATTCGATCCGCTCGACGATTCCCTTGATGCCGTCCTTGTCGCGCTTGAAATCAACGACGCGATAATGGTGCTTGTGTCCACCGCCCTTGTGGCGGGTCGTTATCCGACCATTATTGTTGCGGCCACCCGTTGAACTCTGAGATTCAACCAGCGGCGCGAAGGGCTTGCCCTTCCACAAGTGGTCGTGCTTGACGCTAACGACGCCGCGACGGCCCGGTGATGTCGGTTTTGCTTTGACGATTGCCATGACTATAATCCCTGGCCCTGATCAGTCTGCTTGTAAATCTTCAATGGTCTGGCCGGCCTTGACGCGAACGTAGGCCTTTTTCCAGTCCTTCTGACTTCCTGCCCGAGAGCGGAAGCTTTTGCGCTTGCCCTTGAGGTTCACAACCTGGACACCTTCAACGCTGACCTCAAAAAGACCTTCAACCGCCTTCTTGATTTCTTCCTTGTTGGCGTCCTTGCGAACCTCGAACACATACTGGTTGGACCCGGCCAGAAGGCGCGCGGTCTTTTCCGAAACGTGCGGAAAGCGAATAACCTGGTACATTCTTTCGTTGTTCATGCCAGCCACTCCTCGATCCTTTCGATTGCCGCCCGGGTCATGACCACCTTTTCAGCACCAACCAGGCTGATCGGGTCGAGGCGATCGGCCGACAGCACGTGGATATTGGGGATATTGCGGCTACCCAGGTAAAGGTTGCTCTCGATATCCGCATCCACAATCAGGCCGCGGGTCATTTCCAGCTCAGCGAGTCGATCGCGAACCAGTCGCGTTTTCGGCTCGGCTACTTCAAGAGAGTCAACAACCGTCAAGCGGTCCTGGCGAACCAGCTCCGACAGGATTGACCGCATGGCAGCGCGAAACTGCTTGCGATTGACCTTCTGGGTGAAATCACGCGGCTGGGCGGCAAAAGTAACGCCACCACTGCGCCACAGCGGGCTGCGAATCGTTCCGGCCCGCGCGTTACCCGTGCCCTTCTGCTTCCAGGGCTTGCGGCCGCCACCGGAGACAGCGGCACGATTCTTCTGCGCCTTGGTGCCAGAACGTCCGCCAGCCATGTAGGCAACCACCACCTGGTGAACCAGGGGCTCGGAAAAGTCACGGCCAAAAATCGCGTCTGATACGTCGATCTTGGTGCCGCCAGTCATTGCGAGTTCCATTAGATCTCTCCTTAGCCCTTGATTGACGGACGGACGAAAACGTGGCCGCCAGGGGCGCCAGGTACCGCACCGCGAATCAGCAACAGGTTGCGCTCGACGTCGACCCGGACGACTTGAAGGTTCTGTGTGGTCACTCGCTCATCACCCATATGACCGGCCATCTTCTTGCCCTTGAACACCCGTCCCGGGGTCTGGCACTGGCCGATGGAGCCCGGCGCACGGTGCGACAGGGAGTTACCGTGAGTGGCGTCCTGCATGCTGAAGTTGTGGCGCTTGATGACACCGGCAAAGCCTTTGCCCTTGCTGGTTCCGGTCACGTCCACTTTCTGGCCAACTTCAAAACGTTCTACGGTGATCTGCGAACCAATCTCGAGATCGGCGCCCTCACCTTCGTCAAGACGGAATTCCCACAGACCTTCGCCGGCTTCGACACCAACCTTGGCGTAATGCCCGGCTGCGGGACGATTGACCAAAGACGTACGCTTTGTGCCGCTGGTGACCTGAATGGCCGCGTAGCCATCGTTTTCCACGCTGCGGATCTGGGTAATTCTGTTCGGGCTGACCTCGACCACGGTCACGGGAATGGAACTGCCATCCTCCGTGAAGACCCGGGTCATGCCTCTTTTGCGTCCTACCAATCCGATCGTCATTTCTTCAACTCACTTCGTTCATTCGCCAGGTGAGGCAGCAGGGATTCCTGAAGCCTTGCCATCATCAATACAGTTTGATCTGAACATCGACGCCCGCCGCCAGATCCAGCTTCATCAGCGCATCGACGGTCTTGTCGTTGGGGTCCACAATATCGAGCAGACGCTTGTGCGTGCGGATCTCGTACTGGTCGCGCGCGTCCTTGTTGACGTGCGGTGAGATCAGTATCGTGTACCGCTCCTTGCGCGTGGGCAGCGGGATCGGCCCGCGAACCTGGGCGCCAGTGCGCTTTGCGGTATCCACGATTTCCTGGGTCGAACGATCAATCAAACGATGATCAAAACCCTTCAAACGAATACGGATTTTTTGTTCGGCCATTGCCGTACGCCTTTAGTCTGTAAAAGATCGAAAAATCGTTGCCACCCTTTCGGGGGCAGTTGTTTGATCCGAAGATCAGGGCCCCAGCAGCCGAAGCCGAGGGGCCCTTTAATCACTAGCCGCCCATTATAGCAGCGGCCATTGGCAAAACACCAGAGGTCAGGCGTGAATTTTTGCCACCACGCCGGCGCCGACGGTGCGGCCACCTTCGCGAATCGCAAAACGCAGGCCTTCTTCCATCGCGATCGGCGCGATCAGTTCGACCTGCATCTGAATGTTGTCGCCTGGCATGACC
Organism: Wenzhouxiangella sp.; assembly: GCA_047921095.1. Lineage (GTDB taxonomy): Bacteria > Pseudomonadota > Gammaproteobacteria > Xanthomonadales > Wenzhouxiangellaceae > Wenzhouxiangella. The sequence continues at coordinate 9,634 of JBLRWT010000037.1, forward strand.
ATTTCGACACCTTCCGGCAGTTCGACCGAACCGGTCACATCCGTGGTCCGGAAGTAGAACTGGGGGCGGTAACCCTTGAAAAACGGGGTATGACGGCCGCCTTCGTCCTTGCTCAGGATGTAGACCTCGCCTTCGAACTTGGTGTGCGG